>JAYTFQ010000634.1:0-12251 GCA_043734225.1 Anaerolineales bacterium
GAACATCGGGCCGCGCGGCACGAGGAACACCGACGGCGTGTCGGCGTCAATCAGGGCAATCGGCCCGTGCTTCATCTCCCCAGCCGGGTAACCTTCGGCGTGGATGTAAGAAATTTCCTTGAGCTTGAGCGCGCCTTCGTAGGCGATGGGGACGTTCATACCACGGCCCAGGTAGAGGAAGTGGCGGGTTTCGGTCAGCTCGCGCGCCAGCGCCAGCACCTCCGGTCCGCGGTCAAGGGCGCTGCTCACCAGGTCTGGCAGGCGCGCCAGGTCGTTGACGGCTTGCTTGAGCGCTGCGCCAGTGAGCGTGCCGCGCAGCTCGCCCAGCAGACAGGCCAGCAGATATTGGTCCACGATGGAGGCGGTGAAAGCCTTGGTGGAGGCCACGCCGATCTCCGGGCCGGCCAGCATGTTGATGACGCCGTCAGCCGAGCGGGCGGCCTGCGACCCCTGGGCGTTGACGATGGTCCACAGCGTGGCGCCCTTACGGCGGGCCTCTTCCATCGCAGCCAGCGTGTCCACGGTTTCGCCGGACTGGGTGATGGCCAGCACAGCGGTGTCCGCGGCGATGAGCGGGTCACGATAGCGGAACTCGGAGGCGATATCCACCTCCACCGGCAGCCGCGCCAGCGACTCGATGATGGCTTTACCAACCATGCCGGCGTAGGCCGAGGTGCCGCAGGCGACGATGAACAGCTTTTGCAGGCGGCAGGCCAGATCAGGGGTCAGGCTTAACTCCGGGAGGCGCACCACACCGGCTTCGAAATCAGCCCGGCCGCCGACGGTATCGGTGAGGGCGCGGGCCTGGTCATAGATTTCCTTCTGCATGAAGTGCTGGTATTCGCCCTTCTCAGCCGCCACAGCGTCCCAGGCGATAGTGTGCTGGGTTACCGCCACCGCCTGGCCGGCCAGGTTGGTCACCTGGCAGCCGCCGGCAGTCACCACAGCCATCTGGCGGCTCTCCAGAAAGATCATCTGGCGGGTATGCTCGAGGATGGCCGGCACGTCGGAGGCGATGAACATTTCGCCTACCCCCACCCCCAGCGCCACGCCGCCGGCGTTGCCGATGCGGGCGGCGATGAGCTTGTCTGGCTCGCGGGCGCTCAGGACCACCACCGCCTGGGCGCCCTGCAGTCGGCTCAGCGCCAGCCGCACCGCTTCCCGCAGCGCCAGGCCGCCAGCCAGGTAGTGCTCCACCAGGTGCGCGATGACTTCGGTATCGGTATCGGAATTGAATAGGCTGCCCTCAGCCGCCAGCTCCTCGCGCAGCTTGAGGTAGTTTTCCACGATGCCATTGTGGACCACCACCACATCGCCGGTCATGCCGATGTGCGGGTGAGCGTTGCGAGCGGACGGCGCGCCGTGGGTGGCCCAGCGGGTGTGCCCGATGCCGACCGTGCCGCAGACTGGCTGCGCGGCCAGCAGGCGCTTGAGGTTGCTCAACTTGCCGACATCGCGCCGAACCACCAACTGCCCGTCCTGCACCACGGCGATCCCGGCTGAGTCATAGCCGCGATATTCCAGCCGGCGCAGGCCTTCCGAGATAATGGGCGCGGCCTGGCGCGGCCCTATATAACCAACAATGCCACACATTGGAAATCCCTCCGGGATATAGGAAACGCGGTTTGACTAATGCCAAACCGGTTCCGGCGGATCCATTGCGGCGGCCGCGGCGCAAGCCATACCCAAGGCGAAGGAACGGGAGTTCCCTGCACCAAAGTTGAATACTTGGCTGTCTGCCTGGCTGCCGTCCACTGCCGGCCCGTTATGCTCCGGTCGCCCGGAGGGTTATAGGTCCGGCTTAGATTGGAGGGGAGATAAAGATGAGGGCTGTGGCAGCCCCCGGCGGCTTCCGCTGATGTCTCGCTGTTCCGGCTCCACGGCCATTCGATTGGCCAAGAGCCGTTAGCACTGCCCTATGGCAGGAACCGCCTCCTCGTCACCTGGCATGCACCAAAAAGCCTGCCAGGCCATGCGCTATCTTTCCCCGATTGTTTGTGCCGAACCACCTCCTTCTGGCCAGACATGCGAGTTCAATACCCCGGCTCATTGTTATTATATATAAGAGATCGACTGCGTCAATGCAAATTTAACGGCAATTCCGCAGTCTCGTGCAGGTCGCCGCGGCAAATCGTGTGCCGCGTGGATCAATCAAACCTGCATGGGCGGGGGGGATAAAGGGCGGCGTAGCGCTGGTGGGCGGGCCGCTGTTTGGCCTGGCCGGCCGCTGGGGGCGCGACGAGCGCCAGCCCCGGCGCGGCCTGGCGCTGGCGCTGCCGGGCGGCGTCTTCTTGGCTGAGGGCGTCTATTCGCTAATGTTTAATCCACACCTCAGCGTTGGCTGGCCGCTGGTTGGCGCCGGCCTGCTGATACCGCTGCTCGTCGGCCGCTCAAACCGCGACCGGCTGTGGGGGCTGGCCGCGCTGCTGGCTGTGGCCGCACTCGGCGGCGCGGCCTTCGCTGTCTTGCTATGGGTCAACGCCGTCGTATCAGGATTTTAGCCATTCTCGATCAACAGGATTGGCAGCCGCAATGCTAAAGATACTTTTCTACCGCCCACCCGCCGGCCTTCATCACCTCCGCCGGGATGGCCGGGTGAGCGGGGTCGATGCGCAGCGGGTTGGCGCCGGTGAACGCGTCGAGCACGTCGCCCATGGCGTCCGCCAGGTAAATGGGACGGTCCAAACGGCGGGCAATCTCCAGAGGCGAGATGTCGTCCAGGCTAATGCCTTGCGGGTGATCGAACATAACGCGCGGCAGCACCACAAAGGCGCCCAACTCGCGGCCTTCCAACTGAGCCAGCACATCGGCGCCCATCAGCAGGCCGGCCACTGTGATCCCCTCGCCCAGGCGCTCGTTGCGCACGGCAATCACCTGCAAACTCGTGCCGCCCTGGGCGTTGAATTCATCAGCCGCTTTGCGCAAAACCGGCTCAAACAGCGTAGCGGTGACCAGAGTGGCCGAGGGCGAAGGGGAGGGTAATTGGTATTTGGTAACTGGCAATGGATGCGCGGCGAGCTCGCGCTTGACTTTCTTCCAGTCGTCCAGGAAAGCGCGCACCATGCCCAGACCGTTCTCCTCCAGGGCCAGGCCATCGTAGTATTTGCGCGGCGGCACGGCCCGGCCGCTGACCAGGAACCACTCGTCGGTGGGGTAGACAAGGCGCACGCCGTATTGTGCCAGGCATTTCTCCTGCCACAGCGCCACGGCGTCCAGCACTTCGGCCGCTTCGGCCGGGGTGTGGGCGCGCCGGCCGTACTTGTGGTGCTTGGTGAGGCCCACCGGCACCACACACACCGAGCGCACCGCCGGGTAAAGCTCGGCCAGGTCGCGAAGGGAGCGCTCCATCCACAGACCGTCGTTGAGGCCGGGCGTGATGACCAACTGCGTATGCAGCTCGATACCGCGCTCACCCAGCCAGCGCAGCTGCGCCAGCACATCCGGCGCCTTGGGGTTGGCCAGGCAGGCGCGGCGGTTTTCCAGATCGGTGGAATGGACCGAAACATATAGCGGCGACAGATGCTGCTGCTCGATGCGGTCCCAATCGTGCGGCGCGAGGTTGGTCAGGGTGACGAAGTGGCCGAACAAGAACGAATAGCGATAGTCGTCATCTTTGATATACAGCGTGCGGCGCATGCGCGGCGCGGTTTGCAGCACAAAGCAGAACGGGCACAAGTTGTTGCAGCGGCGGATGTCTATGTCAAACGTGGGATGTTCGAAGGTGATGCCCAAAGCCTGACCGGATTTGCGCCGGACGCGGCCGGTGTGCTCGGCGCCCTCGCGGCGGTAGACGATTTCCACCTCATCTTCGGCGGCATAGTACTGGACGTCGATGACGTCTTCGACCGGCTGGCCATTTACCCGCAGCACTTCATCGCCAGGCTGCAGCGCCAGCGCCTGGGCCACTGAGCGCGGCTCGACCTCGCGCACCAGGCCGCCCGTCACTTTGGGCGCCGGCTCCAGGATCATGTTCGGTTGGTCGTCCATTGGAAAGCGCCTCAGGCCAACTCAATCGTCTTGGTGCTGGCGCGGCTGAGGTCAGCGTAGTAGCCGCGCCGCTGCTCGGGCAGCATGGCAGACAGCTGATACAGGACTTCGTCGGTCATGAGACGCAAGTCATCGCGCCGCGGCCGGCCCGCTAGCGGCTTGAACCGAATCGGACGGCCCAGCCGAAAGTAGGCGCCCGGCTTACGGCGGTTCCACGGGCCCATCAGGGTCGGATAGCCAGGCGTGCTTTCAATAACCACCGGGATAATCGGCGCCCCGCTCTTGTATCCCAGGTAAGCCACGCCCTCGCGCGCCTGGCCCAGGGCCGGATGGCGGTGGGCTTCCGGCGCAATCAGGATGATCTCACCCGCTGCCAACACCTGCAGCGCGCGTTCCAGGGCGCGGCGATCCAGCTCTTCGCGGTGAACTGGGATCACGTCCCACAGCCAGGGGAAAAGTCCCCAGATCGGATAACGGTAGACTTCGGCCTTGGCCAGGGGCACAATGTTGCGTGGCAAATTGCCCAACACCACCACCGGATCGATGAAGGCAATGTGGTTGATCATCAGGATGGCCGGGCCGCTGGCGGGCAAATTCTCCAGACCGGCAATGCGTGCATGGTCGATGCGGGCGAAGATCGTCCAGCCGATGTTGTTGATCATCCAGCGCAGCACGCGCCGCATGGGCTCATGGCTGGCGTGGTCATAATTGCCGCGGGTCTTGGACGGCAAACGGGTGGCCGACTTGGCCAGGTTTTCATTCGCCATAGTTGTTCACTAGTCTACCGAACGCGCCGCTGCATACACCCCCTGGTACTGGGCCGGCAGCAGCGCGGCAATGTGCCGCATGACAATTGCAATGGCGGCGTCGCGGCGCAGGTCGCCAGGCAGGCGGTAAGGCCTGCCGAAGGTTAGTGTAACACACGGCCGCTTCAGCCGGCGCCAGGCGGGCAAAATCGCCTTCCAGGCCGTGCCGGTCAGGGCCACGGGCACGATGTGAGCATTGGCGTGTTGGGCCAGAAAGGCCGCGCCCCCCTGCCCGGCTTCCAGCGCGCCGGTGCGGCTTTCGCGGCCTTCAGGCGCAATCAGCACCACCTCGCCCGCAGCCAACCCTTGCAGCAGTGTCACCAGCGCTGCCCGGTCCGGCTGCCCGCGGTGCAGCGGGATCATGCCATAGGCCTGGATGACCCAGCCGATGAGCGGCCAGCGCAAGGCCTCGGCCTTGCCGACGGTCAGCACACGCCGAGGCGCAAACCCCAACACCAGCACCGGATCGGCACCGCCCAGGTGGTTCATCGTCAGCAACACGGGGCCGTCCAGCGGCACATTCTCGGCGCCAATAACGGTAAGCCGCAGCAGCCCACGCGCCAACAGGCGCGCCAGACCGGCCATGACCACGACCCGCCGAGGATTACGCAACCAGCGCCTGGATCCGGTCGAGCACTTGTTCGAGGCTCAGATCGGTGGTATCGAGCACAACCGCATCCGGCGCCGAGCGCAGCGGGGCCACGGCGCGCGAGGAGTCAATCCGATCGCGCTCGCGCAAATTGGTCAAAATATCCGCGTGGTCACGCGCCTCGCCGCGGCCGGCCACCTCCTCGAAGCGCCTTTGGGCGCGCGTTTCGGCTGAGGCGGTGAGGAAGATTTTCAGGCCGGCCTCGGGCAGGATCACGGTGCCCACATCGCGGCCAACCATCACCACTCGGCCGCGCAGGCCAACCCGGCGCATCTGTTCGGTCAGAATGGCGCGCACTTCGGGCACGGCCGCCACCAGCGAGACGTTGTTCTCCACGTCCTTGCCGCGGCTGGCCCAGGTAATGTCCTCATGCGCCACGGCACTTTCAGCGGGCGCGCCAAAACCGGCCAGGATGGTGCTGTCGCGGCCGTCGGCCAGGGTTGGCGGCAAGATATCGATGTGGGCGCGCCGCGCCAGGGCCGTCACCGCTGCCGCATCCTGGGCCGAGCCCAGCTCGCGCAGCGCCAGGAAAGTGACGGCGCGATACATGACGCCAGTATCGAAGAACAAATAGTCCAACCGCTCAGCCAGGCGCTTGCCGATGGATGATTTGCCCGAGGCCACCGGGCCGTCGATGGCGATAATACTGGCGGTCATGAATGGCTTTGGCGTCGATTCGCAATTGGCAGCTGGTAATTGGTAATAGCCCATTATTGTGTGGTCGCCGCGCCGGTGCTCTGCAGCTGCGCAATATCCTGTCGCACCCACAGGATTCCAGGGGCAATTTTCTGATTGGGGGCGCGCCGGTAGGCGGCCCAACCGATCCACTCCGGCAAACTCAGGTCAGGCGACCAGGTGGCCGTCAGATCAAAACGCTGACCCACATACGAGAAACCAAGGGTGGGGTTTTTCTCGTCGCTGGGCGTGATGACCACGGCGCTCTTGATCTGCGGATCCAGCTTGTCGACAAAAGATGCGTGCGGGAAGTCGCGCAGGGCCCAGGCCAGCAAGCCGGTGGCCGAGCCATGGACAGTCACCTGCACGTCGTGTGGGTTGCCGACCGAGTAATTCGAGACGCTGTTCAGCGTCTGCATCAGGCGGTTCACGTCGTCCGAAGCCGGATTCTGCCACCACAACTCAGCGGGGCTGCCGGCACGCAACTGGGTCAATCCCCAGCCGGCGCTGGCATTCATGGAAAGCAGCAGTCCGGTGGCTGCCCCCAGCAAGCCCAGCAGCGCCGCCCGGCGCGACCACCCCAGCGACACTAGGTAGGCCACGACCACAATCAACGCCAGGGCCAGCCCCGCCACAGCCAGTTGAGCCACGGGTGAAAGCGCCAGGTTGACGCCCAGCAGGTTGACATCATACTGACCCAGCCCCGACTGATTGTTCTTGGCCAACTCGGCAAAGCTGGCGACATTCAGCAGCGCAAAGACGGCCAACACCAGGCTGATGCCGGCCTGCATCGCCGCCAGCCCCAGCTCGCGCTGCGACCACAGATCAGCGAACAGCCCATACAGCGCGTAGCCGGCCAGCAGCGCGAGTGGCGTGGTCACCCACACCAGGTCCTGCAGGCTGCGGCCGGAATAGAACACCAACTCGGCCAAAGCAATCACGCTGAACCAGGTGAGCGCCTGGCCGAACGGCTGATGCGCCCGAAAGGCGCGCACGGCGCCGAAAATGCCGAACACCAGAACGAGCGGCTCGTAGACGATCAGGAAGACCAGCAGCAGCGAGGGCAGGCGCCCGATTGCGGCCGGCGAAAAGCCCGCCAGCCAGCCGGTCCAACTATCCACAAGCGCGCCAAGTCCGCGCAGATAAGTGAGGCCGACCGTCGCAACGATAAGAACACTTAGCATCACAGTCAGCGGGAACGCGCGGCGTTCACTGCGCAGCCAGGCCCAAACTTCCGCCAACCCAGCGCGGCTTTCGGGCTGGGTCCAGCGTAAACCGAGAAGGGTGAGCGCCGCGGCTAGCACACCGAACCAGACTGTGCCCCCGGCCGCCAGGGCCAACCCCAGCGCAACGGAGGTCACATACAACCAGCCGCCGCCGGACTGGCCGGCGCGCTTTAGCGACAGCCCGCGCCACAACCCGCCGGCCGCCAGCGCCAGGCCCAACACGGCCAGCAGCGCGCCGTCGGCGCTGCGTGAGGCAGCCAGCAGGCTGGAAGAAATGGCCAGCAGCACGCTGGCGGCCAGCGCGCCGCCGCGCGTCAACTGATCGCGGAAGAATAGCGGCACCAGCACCAGGGCCGCGCCCGCCAGCGCCGGACCCAGCCGGGCAGTGGCGCTGCTAGCGCCGAACAGCAAGAAGCTGAAGAAAGCGATGAAGAAATAGGCCGGGCTATGCGGCTCGAGGTTGGCATCGGCCAGGCCGCGCAGTTGGTGCAATGCGCTGAGCGCCTCGCGCGCTTCCGCATCGTTGAGCGGGTGCAGCCCCAACTGCGCCAGGCGCAGCGCCAGCGCGGCCACGACGATCAGGCCATAGAGAAACCATTCCAAAGTAATAGTCGGGCGTTTTTGTTCGTTCATTGAGCTGCCGTCGGTCTGCGCCGGTAGATGGTCAGGGTGCCCGATTTGAAAACAGAGTCCATATTGGCATCAAATTTGGGCTGGTACAGCGGATTGTACTTGGCGTGCTCCTGGTTGCCCAATATCAAATACTCGATTTGATAACGGTCCAGGATGGCCTGGGCCGTGGCCCAATCGCGGACCTGGTACAGCTTCTGAATCTGGTCGGGCCGGTCG
Organism: Anaerolineales bacterium; assembly: GCA_043734225.1. Lineage (GTDB taxonomy): Bacteria > Chloroflexota > Anaerolineae > Anaerolineales > UBA6663 > JAYTFQ01. Next base: position 8,193 of record JAYTFQ010000634.1, read on the forward strand.
GCGACCTGGGCATAGGCCGCGCCGCGCCATTGGCCTTCGTGGTTTGTCCAGCCCATGACAGTGGGCAAGCCGGTGCCCATGGCGATGTTGCTCTCCTGGATATTGTACGCGCCGCCGACGGCTTCGGCGATCACTGGCGAGCCGGGGATGTTGGCTTGCAGCCATTGGATGCCCGCCCACTCATCCGGGTACTGTGTGGCGAAATAGGACATGCCGTCCAGGTTGGCGGTGCCGGCCACACTGGCAGCCAGGCTGCTAGTCTTGCTGTTCAGGCTGGTGACGGTATATACCAGGCCGCCCAGCGCCGCCAGTGTGAAAAGGCCCGCCGCCGCCCAGCGCGTGGCCCGCCTTGCGGACTGAGCGATGTGCCAGATGCCAAACGCGGCGACCAGCGACCACAGCGTCCAGGTCTGGAAGTAGAACTTGAAAATGGTGTTCATGCGGTAGCCGAAGTTGTCACGCAGATACACCCACTCCGGCCCGATCAGCAACAGCGCGCCGGTCAGTAGCATGGCCAACACCATCAGCACGGCCGGCTGGCCCAGGTTCACTTCGCTGCGGCCAGCATTGAGATAAGCGCCCGGCGACTCGGCGCGCTCGGGGCGCCAGGGACGCTGGCGCGGCTGCTCGGCCGCGACTTCTTCGGCTACGGGCTCGGCGGCCGGCGCGTCTTCAGCCGCCGCGAGCGGCGTCCGCAGTGCGCCCACACCCAACCCAACGCTCAACCCAATCAGTAGCGCGGCAAATATCGTCGTGGCGCTATCGACCAGGCGACGTTGGATCGCCAAACCAAGCGCTTCGCCGGTCGTGAGCGGACTGAGAAACGAATCCACCAGGGATTTGAGCGAGGCGCTGAACGAGGCCACTACCAGCATCAGGGCCACCACGCCCACCAGCACTAGCACAATGCCGCCGCCGGCGATCCAGGCCGCCCGGCGGTCCAGGGTGCGCCGGCCGCGCGCGGCCAGCCAGGCCAGGTAAATGCTCATGCCGATCAACGGCGGACCGAAGAAAGCAATGGTCTGCTGGAAACGCGTGGGCCAGATGACATTGGGCAGGATGCCGCCCGCCTGGGACTGAAAGGTGAGATAGAACGGGAAATAGAGCGCCACGCTCAACACCGCCAGTCCCACCGCCAGCAACCCAAGGCGCCACCAGACTGGCAGCAGCGCCTTCCACCCCCAGCGCAGCCCCAACCCCAAGGCAAAACCCACGACGGTCAGGAACAAGTAAATGGGGAAGTCCCAGGTGTTGAGGAAGGAGAGGCCGCCAAGGACGAGGGCGGTGAGGAAAAATGGGACGACGAAGGACGATTGACGAAGGACGGATGAAGATAGGTCCAGGATGTCTGACATCTGACTTCCGACATCCACCTGCTCTTTTCTCAGCTTCCACTCGCTGGCGCCCCACAGCAACCACTCCAGCGCCAGGCCGATGGCTAATACTGAGAAGGGCAGCGAGAGTACGTGCGGGTGCATGTCACCCAGCAGGAAGGAGAAGGCGGGCATCTCATCGATAGCTTCCACTTCGGCGCCGTTCAGGTTGCGGTCGTGCACCACCCGCGCGCCAAAGAACCACTGGCCGCCGACATTCCAGGTGGGCGTGAGCGGCGCGGCAGGCACGGGCAACTCAGCCTGCTTGAGGTCTAGCCATGCCCACAGGTTTACCGGTCCAACGCGAATGCCGGGCGTGGTGATGGCGGGATCGGTCGCGTTTTTTTGAACATCCGCGGCGTTGGCCGGATCCTGGGCGCCGAAGTAGTAGCGCACCGCCCAAATGTTGCTGTTGGCAAAGTCACCATTGGTGTAGGCCAACTGCGCCAGGCCGTAAAAATTGCCCACCACCAGCACCATCACCGGGCCGAGCAGGGCCGGCCAGAATGCCGCCGCCAGCGAGCGCCCTTGCTCCCGCTGGTGAGCGTGGAGGCCGATGAGGTTGAGCACCACGCCGTGCGCGCCGGCCGCTACCAGCGCAAACAGCAGCGCCAGACCCAGGTTGAACGCCACTGACGAGCTGGTGGCCGTCACACGCGCCAGAGCGGCGATGATCACATAGCCGAAGTAGTAATAGCTGATGGCATGTCCAGACAGCCAGGCATCGTGCGCCGGAAAGGCCGGGCTGCGCAGGATGCTGTTGATGAACATGAACTCCATCGGCTTTTCAGTGCCCAGGATATCGGGGTTGTTGGCGCGCACAAAAGCCATCACGGCAAAGGCGCCCAGGAACACGGCCTCCGCCCCCAGCACGGTCCAGCGTTGTTCGGAGAGCCAGACGCGCAACTCCGCCAAGCCTAACCGGCCCAGCCAGGCCAGACCACCCAATAGCACCACCAGCGCGCCGAACAACACCCCGGGCGCGTCGTTGCGCAGAAAGCCCAGCGAGCCCAGGAACCAGAACACCCAGCCTGCGGCCAGGATTCCCAAGGCTTTGCTAAAGGTGTAGCCGCGATCTGGCAGATGGCGGAACAGCCGAAAGCATAACGGCAGCGCCGCCAGGCCGGCCGCGAGGGCGGCCAGATACCAGCCGAGGAAGGATGAGAACTGTGACGACATTGGGGGAAAGACTGCGCGGCCGCCTAGCGGGCCAAACGCACTACCTTATACACACCGGCGGCCCATATCACTGTGCCCCAACGGCCGCGGCGGCGGTCGGGCTAACAGCGTAGATGGTGACGCCAGGATTGGTGTGGGCCACGCTCAGCAGCCCCTGAGACACCATGGCGTCAAACTTTCCCAGGCCGCCCGAAGGAGCGTAATAGGCCTTTTCCATGGGCCCGACGATGACGTAGCGCACGCTATAGCGCTGGATGAACTGCAGCGCGGCCTTGACGTCGAGCGTGTCGTAAAACGCGATGATCTCGTTCCCGCGATCGGTGACGAACTGGGTCGGGATGGCGGCGTTGTGCTGGCGGGTGTGATAGTCCCAGCCAACCACATCGGGCAGACCCGTGAACCAGGCGTAGCGACTGGACATGCGGTACAGGTCGAATGACTGCGCCTCGGCGATGACCGGCGAGCCTTGCACATTGTCCTGCATCCAGCGCATGGCTTCATAGTCGTAGCTGAGCGGCAGGAATGAGTCGTGATCGCAGTAGGCGCTCCAGGTCATAAAGTCCAGCCCATTCAGGCTGTGCGGCTGCTGCTCGGGCGGCAGACCGGCGCTATAGGGCAGCACCATGGCCGGCAGCGGCGCGCAGCCGGCGCCAGGCGCACTGGAGGCATATGACGGATAGCGGTCGCTTACTTTGGCTGAGGTGGCCGTGACGGTGTATAGCGCCGCGCCGCCTACCAAAACTGCCAGGAGCGCCGTCCACCCCGTGCGCCAGGGGAGCGACCAGTTGGGCAGCGAGGCCAACAGCCAGGCAAACGCCGCGCCGCCGACCACCGCCAGCAGCACCCAGACCTGGATGTAGAACTTGAAAATCGTGTTCATGCGATCGCCCTGGAGCGTGAACAGCTCCACGAACACGACCACCGCCAGCGCGGTGCCAATCAGGAACAGCACCAGGCGCTTGGCCATCGGCATCGAGTCCGTGCCGCGCAGCATAAGCAGCCCGGCCCAGGCGATGATGGGCACTGCGATCAGGCCGACCGGCACCTGCAAATACCACATGGCGGCCATGATCACCGCCACCCCGCCCAGCGTCAGTCCCACCATCGGCAGCCAATCGGCGGCCTGGCTGAGCACACTGGCCGGCGTCTCAGCCAGCCAGCGCTGAGTCTCCATGGCCAGGTAAGAAACTATCAGGAACAAAAACAACCCGTAGATGTAGAAGAACGCGCTCAGCGGCTCGTGCGTGTCGGTATAGCGCTCGAGCTTGCTGTACGCAGCGGCGAACCACTGGTCAAAAGGGTGGTAGAAGGCATAGACCAGCCCCACCAATAGCAGCACGCGCCAGCCCAGGCGGAAGATGTTGGCCTTCGTCAGGCGCGGATCGCGCAGCCACTCGCCCGCAACCAGAGCCAGCACCCCTAGTACCAGAAACAAGGGATAGTCCCACGTGTTGGTCGCGCGCGCAACGCCCAGCGCGAGGCCGCCCACGATGAAGATGGCCGGCCA
>JAYTFQ010000635.1:0-3812 GCA_043734225.1 Anaerolineales bacterium
CCGGGGGGGGGGCCCCCCCCCCGCCCGCGAGGCCGAGGGGGCGGGCGGCGGCGGGCTGCGCGATAGCGTGATCCTGACAGCGCCTGGGCGCGGCGGCCAGCGGCAAAATGGCTTGCTGCTCTTCTTCGCCGTGATCGTCATCTTCCCGGCGCTGTCGCTGGTCTTTGGCTGGAGCGGGGAGGTGCTCATCATGAACATGGGCATCTTCATCCTGCTGGCGCTGGGGCTGAACCTGCTGCTGGGGCTGGCCGGCATGCTGGACCTGGGCTTCGCCATCAGCTTTGGCGCGGGGGCCTACGCCACCGCCATCCTCACCAACCCGGTGGGCATGGTGGGCGCGCTCCTGCCGCAGCCGCTGGATTACAGCCTGGTGCTGGCCGCCAGCGTGGGGCTGGCGGCGCTGATCGGCGCGCTGAAGGGCGGGCTGGCCACGCGCCTGCGCGGCGACTACCTGGCGGTGGCCACGCTGGCGCTGGGGCTGATGGGCCAGCGCGTGATCGTGAATTGGAGCGCGCTGACGGGCGGCGCCGGCGGCACCGGGGTGCTGCCGCCGCCCTCCATCCTGACCGTGTCCGTGGCCGGACCGGTGGCCAAATACTATTTTGTCTTTGGCCTGGTGGCGCTGGCCGCTGTCGCGTGCCTGCGGCTCATTGCGTCGCGCACCGGGCGTGCCTGGCGCGCCAGCAGCGATGACGCGACCGCCGCCGCGGCCGCCGGCCTGAATGTGGACCGCTACAACCTGCTGGCCTTTGTGCTCAGCTCGGCGCTGGCCGGGCTGGCCGGGTCGCTGTATGCCAGCACCTTTGCCTATGTGGACCCCGAGCTGCTGGCCTTCGATATCTCCACGTTCACGCTGACCATGGTCATCCTGGGCGGCGCGGGCAGTGTGTCGGGCGCGTTCCTGGGCGCGGTCGCCATCATCGCCTACGACAAGATCCTGGTGCCGCAGGCGGCGGCGGCGCTGGCGGTGTTCTTCCCCGAGGGCGTGCGCATCGGCATGGTGCCGGATATCCGCGGGACCAGCTTTTTCAACTTTGGGCTGGCGCTGTATCTGACGGTGCTCATCCGGGCGCGCTGGACGGGCAAGAGCCGGCTGCAAAAGTGGTTTGTGGCGCTGCCGTGGCCGGGGCGGCCGAAGATCGAGCCGGGATAAAAAAAGGGGAATCCACGAAGGGACACGAAGGGGACACGAAGAAAAAGAAAGAGGGAGAGAAAGAGAGAAAGAAAGAGGGAAAGAAAAAGGGAAATAAAAAGATTACTCTCGAGCCTTTCTCAACGTGCTCCGCGCGCTGAGCGGTGAATTGAATTTGGGCGGAGAACAGCTCGGCGGAATGGTCAGGCGGGGGCGCGGTTTGGCCGGTCAGGGATGGGCGAAGATACGACAAGGACTAGCGCAACAGGCCTGACAAGGCCAACACGCGATCCGACCAGGCGCGCGCTTCCTGGCCCAGTTGTTGCCGGCGCTCAGGATTGGCCCAGATGGCGGACCAAGTGCGCTCCCAACAGGCCAATTGCACTTGCAGCTCGACGAGGGTAGCGGCGGTGTCAATATCGGCCTCGGCCGCCGTCCACTCAATGAAGAATTTGCTCTCGTCAATCAGCGCCGCCACGGCGGCCTGGTTGGATTCTGACCGTGAGAATGAAGTCATCCGGCGCAGGTTGGCCGCTAAACCACCGAGACGGATCGGCAACGCGTCGCGCAGGAAGCGTTCCTGGATGGCGCGAGCGTTATTCATGTGTTTCCTAGTTTGGCCGCTACAATCTGGCGGATTTGATCGCGCAGGGCCGGGTCCTGAACTTCCAGCGAACGATTGCCCTGCCGTGGCCGGATGTTAATGAGCGACTCGAATGTAACCTGCTGATCAGCCGGTGTCCAATCCGCACCCCAGACGTCTTCCTGTTGGCTGCCGTCTTCAAGCAAGGCGGACTCGCAGTCGACATGCATCACGCCGCCACCGGCCAGCAGGCCGCGCTGTACATCGACGGCCGGCTTGATATACGACTCGAGCGCTTCGAGCATCTCGGTCAGTTCGCCCGGGGTGGCATGGCTGCGAATGATGTGTACCATGATTGAATACTGGCAAGGATTCTACATCACCTGGGCGTGCCGCGCGCCCCTTAGCGGAACGAGCGTGACAGCTCGTCCAGCCGGGTCAGGTCGGCGTCGGCTAATTTGAAATGCATGGCGGCCGCGTTGTCGGCGGCCTGCTTCACCTTTGTGGCGCCAGGGATGGTGACGACGATCTCCCCGTTGAACCAGATGATCCAGTTCAGGGCGATCTGGGCCGGCGTCACCTGATATTTCACGGCCAGCTCTTCCAGCGCGGCCACCAGCGGCCGGCTGGCTTCCAACTGGCGCTGCATGCGGCCGCGCCAGTAGAAGTTCTTGCTCTTGAGCAGCTCGGGATTTTTGTGATACTTGCCGGTGAGCAGGCCCGAAGCCAGCGGGGTGTAAGCGGTGATGGTGATGCCCAGCTCGCGCGCGGTCTCCAGCGTGCCGTCCGCCTCGATCTTGCGGTGCAGCAGGCTGTAGTGCACCTGGTTGGTGGCCAGCGGCAGGCCGCGTTTGGCCAGGGCGGCGTGCGCCCGGCGCATGCGCGCCGGGTTGAAATTGCTGACGCCCACCGAGCGGATCTGGCCGGCGGCCACCAGGTCGGCCATGGCGTTCATTTCCGCTTCCGGCGAGGAAAAGCTGAGCGGCATGTGCACGTAGTACAGGTCAATCGGGTAGCCTTCCAAAAAGGCCAGACGGTTGGCGATGGTGCGCGGGATGTTGCGGGCGGTGCGCAGGAGCGGCAGCCACTTAGTGGCCACCACCACCTGCCCCGGGCGCTTGCCGGCCGCTTTCAAGCCGTCGGCCAGCGAGCGCTCGGAGACGCCGGCGCCGTACAGCTCGGCCGTGTCGAACCAGTTGATGCCGCCATCCAGCGCAGCCTGGATGATGGCGTTCTTATCGGTCTGCGGGATGATCGGGAAGCCGCGCCCGGCCAGGCCGCCGCCGCCGGCCAGCTCCATGACGCCTAAGCCAATCGGGGTGACTTGAATATCGGTTTTACCAAGGGCGCGGGTGGCTGTGGTTGTAACAGCAGGGGGTAACATGGCTGACTCCTGATCACTCACCAACAATACAATGGCCGGCCAACGTGGCCGGCCATTGTATTGTACCTTGGTAACTGCCCGATGGGGCGGATATTCCACCGGGACCAAGGAAATCAAAGATGTTTGGGCCGCGTCATCCCATTCGGCCAGCCTTTGGCAATCGGCTGAGTGGTTATGTGCCTTGAACGCTCACGCCGCCGTGCCCGCCGTCGTCCCAGCGCACCGCCTCCGGCGGCTCCACGGGCTCGATCGCCAAATTTACCACCACCGGCGTCTGGTCGCTGCGCACCACCACGCACTGCAGCGGTGTGTCGGGCAGGGCGTTGATCTCCTGGTGCGGCACGAAGGGCGGGATAAAGATGAAATCGCCCGGGCCGCCCTCGGCCATGAACTCCAGTTGGTCGCCCCAGCGCAGCCGCGCCCGGCCGCTGACGACATAGATGATGCTCTCCAATTCGCCGTGATGGTGGGCGCCGGTGCGCGCATCGGGCAGGATGGAGACGGTGCCGGCCCACAGCCGCTGGGCGCCGGCCAGCGCCAGGTTGATGGCCGCCGCGCGCGTCATGCCGGGCGTCTGCGGGGTGTTGGGGTCGAGTTGGTCGGCGCGCACGATGCGCACGCCGTGGTTGCGCCAATCGGTTTCAGAGCTTGTCATGGTTTGCCTCATATATTTTCCCGCGCGTGAGCAGGGGCGTTCAATTTGAACGCCCCTG
>JAYTFQ010000636.1:0-10431 GCA_043734225.1 Anaerolineales bacterium
ACCCCCACGGGGTCGGGCCGCATCATCCGCTTCGGCTCAAACATCCTCGATTTCCAAGAGCACCCTGACTGTCGGCGCGGCAGACCGAGGATGAGCGGAGCGGTAACGCCTATTCTTTCCAGCGGTCGTCCGGCCGCCAGAAGCCCAGCTTGGGCGTATTCCAGGCCTCGGTCGGCAGGAACAGCGTGCCCGGCGTGCGCAGATTGGCCGTGATGGCCTCCAGGTTCAGGTCCACGCCCAGGCCGGGCCTGTCGGGCACGGCGGTGTAGCCGCCGGCCATGTAATCGGCGGGCAGGCCCGTCACCAGGCTGTCCCAGAACGGCATATCCAGCCCGTGGTGCTCCAGCGCCACAAAGCTGGCGAACGAGGCGGCGCAGTGCACGGCGGCCATGTAGGCAATCGGCGAGCCGGCAAAGTGCATCGCCGTCGGCAGGCCATAGCGCTCGCCATAGTCGGCGATGCGCTTGGTCTCCAGCATCCCGCCCGAGGTCAGCAGGTCCGGGTGCAGGATGTCCACCGCCCGCTTCTCAATCATCTCGCGGAAGCCGTCCCACAGGTACAGCTCCTCGCCCGCCGCGGTTGGGGTGCGGATGGCGTCGGTCACCTGTTTGTGCCCATCTACGTCCCACCACGGCATCGGGTCTTCGATCCAGGCCAGGTTATACGGTTCAAACGCCTCGCACAGCCGGATGACTTCCTTGGTCGTCAGATGGCCGTGCCCGAAGTGGTCGGTGCACAGCGAAATCTCCCAGCCGACGGCCTCGCGCACCGCCTTCACTACCTCCACCGCCCGCGCAATGCCGCGCTCGGTTAGCTTGGCGCCTTGCCCCGAGCCGGGCGCCCGCCAGCCGCGCCCCAGCCCATATTCGTACGGCGAGGGCTGGCCGCTCAGGCCGTGCTCCACATCCTCGAACAACTGCGGCCGGATATCGAACTTGATAAAAGTCAGGCCGAGCGCCTTGCGCTGCAAGGCAGCGGCGGCATAGCCTTCCGGGGTCGGCTCGTCCGGCGCGGGCGTGTCGGCGTAGATGCGCACCCGGTCGCGATACTTGCCGCCCAGCAGTTGCCAGCAGGGCACGCCATACACCTTGCCCACCAGGTCCCACAAGGCAATCTCGATGCCCGAGACCCCGCCGCCTTCGCGCCCCCAGTTGCCCAGGTGCTTGATGGCCCGGAAGAGCATATCCACGTTGCACGGGTTCTGACCCACCAGGATGCTCTTGAACTGCAGGGCGTTCTCCACATGCCCGGCGTCGCGCACTTCGCCCAGGCCATACACGCCCTGGTTGGTGTCAATGCGCAGGATCGGATAGTCATAAATGCTGGCGACGACCGCCAGGCGCATGTCGGTAATCTTCAGGTCGCTCGGCCGCGAGGCCGTGCGGATGGCGTTTTCAACCTGGCCCATGCGGTGTTGATCATCTGAAGCGTTCGCGCGTGCTGTCATAGCCATAGACTCCTCGGGCGGCAAAATGCGTATGGGTGATGATTGTCGTTATAAGTCAAAATGCTACAATAGCCAAACACCAATATGCACAGGCTCACGCCGCGCGCGCGCCGACCGATCATCGGCTTCATTTGCACCTGGCCGATCTATCAAGGCATGACCATCGACCGCTACGCGCACACCCTCATCCAGGGCCTCAGCGCGGCGGCCGGCCAGCGCGGCTGCGACCTGCTGTTGGGCTGTGGGTTCAGCGTCAGCGGCAACAGCCCCGAGCAGCACAGCTTTTGGCCCGTCCCCGGTCCGGCGGTGGATTTCGTCCCGGTCGGGCCGTGGAACACCGACGGCCTGATTATCATCCCAGATGACCTCTCGGCGGAGCAATCCCAATACGTGGGCGAGCTGCTCGCCTCCGGCTTTCCCATCATCTTCACTACGCCCGAAGGGCCCGGCCCGGTGGTGGCGGTGGACAACACCCACGGCATCCAGCAGGCCTTCAGCCATTTGCGCCAGCACGGGCACCAACACATCGCCTTTATCGCCGGCAACTATGGCCGGGGCGGCGACAGCGAGGAGCGGCTGCGCGCGTTTCGGGGCGCCCTGCGCGACGCCGGCCTGCCGGATGACCCGCGACTGCTGGCCTTTGGCGAGCATCGGCGCGAGGGCGGCGCCGCCGCCATGCAGCGCATCCTGGAAACGGGCGCGCCCTTCACGGCCCTGATGGCCAGCAACGACCTGTCGTGCCTGGGAGCCATGCAGCAGCTCAGCGCCGCCGGCCGGCGCGTGCCGGAAGACGTGGCCGTCATCGGCTTCGACGACATCCTCGACGCGCGCTCCGGGTCGCCGGCCCTGACCACCATCCGGCATCCCAGCTTTCAGCTCGGCTACCAGGCCGTGCTGACCCTGCTGGAATACATCGATGGCCGCCGGGCTGGGCCGGCGCGTGTGATCATCCCGCCCCGGCTGATCGTCCGCCAATCGTGCGGCTGCGGCCGCGCCGGCGGGCTGCCGGCCGTCAGCACGCGCCTGGCGGCTGGCGCGGCCGCCCCCAGCGTGGCGGAGCTGGCCAGCGCCATGGCCGGCGCGGCCTGGGTGGAGGCCCGCCGCAGCGCACCGGCCGAGATCGAGGCGCAGTGCGCCGCCTTTGTGGCCGCCCTGGTGAACGGCCTGGCGCGCCAGTCGGCGGATGAGGTGGTGGCAGAGACGCAGCGGGCGCTGGCCTGGACTGAGGCCAACGGCGAAGACGGCCAATTGTGGCAGGCCGGCCTGACCTTTCTCTACCAGCACCTGGATAGCCTGCTCAGGCTGGCGCCCGGCGCGGACAGCGGCCTGGCCGCCGGCCTGCTCGACCGGCTGCGCCTGCAAATCGGCGACGAGATCCAGCGCCAGACCACGCGCGCCATGCTGGCGCACATGGAGATGACCGCGCAGTTGGGGCTGATGACGGCTGAGCTGCTGGCCGCCATGAACCTGCCCGAGAGCGCCGAAATCCTGGCCCGCCACTTGCCGCTGGTCGGCATTCAAAACGCCCTGGTGGCCCTGTATCAGGGTCCGGAAGAGGACCGCTCGGCCCAGTCGGTGGTGCTCATCAGCGCCGGGCTGCCGGCCGGTGTGGACGGGCTGCGCTTCGAGCCGCGCAAGTTTCCACTGCGCGAGTTCTATTCAACCCAGGCGCCGCTGCAGTTGACCATCCTGCCGCTGGCGCTGGATGGCGAGGCCTCTGGCTTTGTGGCCTTCTCCGCCCCCAACCCCGAGCTGTGCGCCGCCATCGTCCACAACCTGATCGCCGCCCTGCGCGCCAGCCGGCTGTATGGCGATGCGCTGACCGGCCGGCGCCTGGCCGAGGAGGCCAACCAGCTTAAGAGCCGCTTTCTGTCCATGGTCAGCCACGAGCTGCGCACGCCGCTGAGCCTGATTGTGGGCCTGAGCGACATGGTGCTGCGCGAGCGGCGCGAAAACGGGGCGCTGGCCGATAGCGCCGGCCAGGATATTGAACAGATCAACCTGAGCGCCCAGCACCTGGGCCGGCTGCTGAGCGACGTGCTCGACTTGGCCAGCAGCGAGGCCGGCCAACTGCGCATCAACGCCCAGCCGCTGGACCTGGCCGAGGTGCTGCGCGTGGCCGCCGCCAGCGGCCGGCAAATGGCTGAAGCCAAGGGACTGGCCTGGGAAGCGCGCCTGCCCGCCAGCGGCCCGTGGGTGATCGGCGACCGCACCCGGCTGCGGCAGGTGGTGCTCAACCTGGTCAGCAACGCCGTCAAATTTTCCGAGCGCGGCGCGGTCGTGCTGGACATGGCGGTGGACGGGGAGCAGGTGGTGGTCTCGGTCACTGACAGCGGCATCGGCATTGCGCCCGCCGATCAGCCGCTCATCTTTCAAGAGTTTCATCGCTCCGAGCGCTCGGTGCGCGAGGGCTATGGCGGCATGGGCCTGGGGCTGGCGGTGTGCAAGCAGTTGGTGCAGCGCCACGGCGGCGCGGTGGGCGTCGCCTCGCCGCTGGCCGAGGGGCATGGCTCGCGTGTGTATTTCAGCCTGCCGCTGATGCCCGAGCGGCCGGCCCAGCCGCCGGCCGGGCTGGCCGCTGACGCCGCGCCGCCCGTGGTGGTGCTGCTGAGCGACCAACCGGAGGCCGGCGCCCAGCTCCAGCAGCATTTGCAGGAGCGCGGGTTTGAGGTGCGCGCTTTTGCCCTGGAAACAGACCCGCAGTGGATTGACGCCGCCGTGGCGGCCTCGCCGGCCGCGATTGTGATGGACGACCGGCTGGCCGCGCGGTTGGGCTGGGATATCATCGGCACGCTGAAGCGCGAGGCGGCGCTGGAGCACACGCCCATCCTGGTCTACGCGCTCGACGCCGGCCAAAACCAGGGCGAGCTGCTGGAGATCAATTATCTGCTCAAGCCGCTGCGCCTGGAGCAGCTCACGCGCGCGCTGGAGCGCCAGCATCTCAGCGGTCAGCCGCTGGTGTTGATCGTCGATGACGACCCGGAAATCCTGGCCCTGCACGGGCGCGTCGTCGCCCAGGCCGGCTATCGCGCCGCCCTGGCGCGCAATGGCCGCGAAGCGCTGGCGGCGGTGCAGAACCTGAAGCCGGATCTGATCCTGCTGGACCTGATGATGCCGGAGATGGACGGCTTCGAAGTGCTCGAGGCGCTGCGCGGGCACGACGCCACCCGCGGCATACCGGTCATCGTCATCACCGGCCAGACGCTGAGCGAGGCCGAGACCCAGCGCCTGAACCGGGGCGTGGCCGCCATCTTGAGCAAGGGCATTTTTACGGCCGCCGAGACCCTCGGCCGCATCGAGAGCGCCCTGGCGCGGCCGGGCGGCTTCAGCCACACCGTCCAGCGATTTGTGCCGCGCGCCGTCGCCTTCATCCAGGCCCATTACGCCGAGCCCATCGCCCGCGACGACATCGCCCGCTACGTCGCTATCAGCGGCAACTATCTCACCGAGTGCTTCCGCCAGGCGCTGGGCATCACCCCCATGACTTACCTCACCCGCTACCGCCTGCAGCGCGCGCAGCACCTGCTAGACACCACCGACCTGCCCATCACTGAAATTGCCGCCGAAACCGGTTTCGCCGAAATTTCACACTTCACCCACACCTTCAAACGCGAAACCGGGGTCTCGCCCCATGCCTACCGGCAGGGCAAGCGCCACGGCAACGCCGGACTCTAGCCCGCCGGGCCGCCGGGACCTATTCGCCGGCCAGGCCGGTCAACACGCCGACGGCAACGGCCGCCGCCACCACATGCAGCGCCATCAGGCCCAGCACGCCGGTGAGCGTGGCGCCCGGCATGCCGCTGACCAGCAGGCCGAGATCTGGCACGAACGAAATCAGCAGGGCCACGCCCGCCACGATCCGAAAATTGCGGACCGGGTTGTGCGTGAAGCGGCCGATGACGGCATAGGCGATCACCGCGGCCAGCACGCCCACCACCGTTAGCATAACAAAAGCCGCTGACTGAAGCGGAAAAAATTCGGCCGGGACGGGCAGCACCGCCAGCTCAATAGCGCGCACGACGGCGTTGGCCGCCAGCGCCCCGACAATGGCCAACGGCCCGGCCCATAAGAGCCGCCGGTTGAATGCGCGCGCGGCGGCAGGGGCGGACGGTTGCGACGTAATGTTGGTCGTGGTCATGTTCGGCTCCTCGTTTGAAATTGCCGGCTGAAACAGCCGGCCCGGTTTGTCGCCTGTAACCGGCCTGTGCTGGCCGATCTGGCGATTGCAAGCACTCTAAATATCTTTTGTGCAGAAGATATCGATGTCCGATGGAGAAGTCGCGGCACGATTCGCGCCGCATGTGGCCCGCGCCGGCCCAACTGCCCCCTGAGTCACAAAACCTTCCCCCTTTCAGACAAGCACGCTGCCCCGCCGCTCCCTATACTTTTGGGACAGCATGACAACCACTAACCTGCCCGCCATACTTTATGTTGGGAATGATCCCTCGCTGGAGTATCTGCTCGGGCGTTATGCCCAGCGCAGCGGCTGCCGCGTCGAGAGCGTGTGCGGCAGTGCCCTCGGCCTGGCTGCCGGCGCCCCGCGGCCGCTTTCAGTGTGGTTCTCATCGCTGGCGGTGCTGGAGGCCGCGCCGGGGCTGCGCGCCACGGCCGCTGATTGGGATGTCCCCCTGGTCGTATGCGCCTCGGTGATTGATGAAACCCGGGCGCTGGAGCTGGGCGCGGATTTTGTATTCCCGCACCCGGTGACCTACGATTTTTTTGTGAGCACGCTGGGCCAGGCCAATCTTCCGCTGGAAGACGAAATGGTCTAGAAAGGAAGTGGCTTATCGACCAAGCGCTGCCCTAACGTGACGTTCAGGCTCGACGATCTGTTTGGCGACACATCCAAGGAGGACAAACTATGACCCAGAAGCTAAGTCGACGCGATTTCTTGCGTCTGGGCACCGTGACCGCTGGCGGCGCCATCCTGGCTGCCTGCACCACGGCCACGCCCACCGCGGCGCCCACGGCGGCAGCGCCGACGGCCGCCGCCCCCACCGCCGCGGCCATCTCCACCGCCGCGGCCACCACGGCAGCGGCGGCCACCCCGGCGGTCGTGGCTGCCGTCAAGGACCGGCTGAAAGCTATCGGTTTTCTGCCCGGTTCGCCCGATCACAATAAGGGCTGGGAGACCATCCTGCCCGATGTCACCACACCCGCCGGCGCCGCCCCCATCGTCGTGATGGGCAGCAAGCGCGTGGAAATCGGCGATGTGGGCGTGAACGATGACGCCAAGGCCAGCCCGATGTGGAACATCAACATGGAGCTGTTCAAAATCGACTGGAAGGTGGCCTGGACGGTGGTGGCCGCCGACCTGGGCACCAAGTACAGCCTGGCCATGGCCAGCGGCCAACTGCCCGACTGGATGGAGGAGCTTCCGCAAAGCGTGTATGTGCAGATGCTGGAAGCCAACAGCCTGGCCGACATCACCGACGCCTGGAACGCCAGCGCCAGCGCTGAGTGGCTGAAGAAGCCGCTGGACACTTACCTGGACGGCAAGCTGGCCTGGTCGAATTCCAAGGTCAACGGCAAGATCATGGCCTTCCCCATGGCCGAGCGCGCGGCCAACAACGCCAAAGTGCTGATCGCCCGCCAGGACTGGCTCGACAAGCTGGGCCTGAAGATGCCCCAAACCCTGGACGACGTGAAGACGGTGGCCCTGGCCTTCAAGAACGCCAAGCTGGGCACTGGCTCCGTGCCGCAGGGGCTCAATCTGAGCATGAGCCTCGGCCGCGGCAGCTCGTGGGGCGGCGGCGGCTGGTACGGCAGCGCCGATGGCGTCACCGGCGCCTATGGCGTGATCAGCTCCTACTGGGCCAAGGATGCCAACGGCAAGCTGGTGCAATCCGACACCCTGCCCCAAATGAAGCAAGCGCTGGGAACGCTGCGCGACTGGTATGCCGCGGGCGTTATCCCGGTGGACTTCTTCACCCTGGCCGACGCCGATGCCATGAACAAAGTCACCGGCGGCAATCAGGCCGGCCTGGTGTATGCCCCGGCCTGGGCCACGCAATATGGCGTCGACAGCAGCATCAAAAACGACCCGACCGCCAAGTGGTCGTGGGCGGGCATCCCCACCCTGGCCAACGGCAAGCGCGGCAACCTGGGCGAGCTGCCCTATCATGTCCTGAATGGATTCCGCAAGGACTTCGCCAACGTCGGGCGCGTCATCGAAAACTTCAACTGGTGGGTGGAGTTGTTCGAGAAGCCCGCGGACCGCATGCACGGTTGGGAGAATTACAACACCATCGGTGGCGTTGCCGGTTACGCCTGGAAGGGCGACACCATCACCTCAGCCGACGCGGCCAAATCGCCGGCGCACCGGCCAGCCTTCGGCCCGCACTGGATGCGCGGCGGCACTTATATGGACACCTACGCGGATGCCCATACCAATGCCCTGATCGAAAGCTGGAAGACCATCCCGGCCGAAAAACAAGACGCCATGCAGTCGTTCCTGCTGAATGACCCGGATGGCACCCGCTCGGCCTATCGCCAGTCCTACGCCTTCACCACCTCGCACGACAAAGAGGACGATATCTTCGACCTGTACACCGGCCTGCCCACGGCCACCATGCAGACCTCGCAGACGTCGCTGGACAGCCTGCGCACCGAGGCCTTCTACGCCATCATCAAGGGCGACAAACCCCTCGATGCCTTCGATGACTTTGTCAAGTCATGGAAGAGCGGCGGCGGCGACCAGATCACCAAGGAAGTCAACGATTGGCTGCAGAAGCAATAGCGAGCAGAAACATCGGGGCGGGGGCGTTCCGATCTTGCCTGGGCGAGATCGTGAACGCCCCGGCCGCCCCGCTGCCTGCGCGCGCGGAAACCAGGCGCATGGGTGCCTCCCCGGCGCCCATGCGCCCCGTTCCCGGCTGCCAGTCGACCACGCCAGCCAACCACGAGGGCCAACCGCATGGTAACTGATGACATCCGCCTCTCGGCCGAACCACAAGCGCAGGTGAAACCAGCCAGTAAACGCGCGCTGTATATCGCGGAAAACTGGCCGCTGTACGCCATGCTGCTGCCGGGCATGCTGCTGCTATTTCTGTTCCGCTACCTGCCGGCCTATGGCATCCTGGTGGCCTTCGAACGCTTCAACCCGGCGCTGGGGGTCCTCAAGTCACAGTGGGTGGGGCTGGACAATTTTGTCCACCTGATCAATTTGCCCGAGTTCTGGCAAATCACCTACAACACGTTTTTTATCGCCATCACCAAAGTCATCACCCTGCAATTTTGCGCCATCGTCTTCGCGCTGGCGCTGAACGAGGTCGGCTCGCACTACTTCAAGCGCAGCATCCAAACCATCGTGTATTTGCCGCACTTCCTGTCGTGGGTGGTGTTGGGCGGGCTGATGATCGACCTGCTCGGCAACACCGGCCTGGTGAACATCCTGCTGCGCAGCACCGGCCACGCGCCGATCATCTTCCTGGGCAGCAACGACTGGTTTCGCCCGACCATTAACCTGACCTATCTGTGGCAGGAGGTCGGCTGGGCGGCCATCATCTATCTGGCCGCCCTGACCAGCATCGACCCCACCCTGTACGAAGCCGCCGCCATCGACGGCGCCAGCCCCTGGCAGCGCATCCGCTACATCACCTTGCCCGGCATTTCGACCACCATTATCTTGATTGGCATCCTGAGCCTGGGCAACGTGGTCGACGCCGGTTTTGACCAGGTGTTGAACCTGTACAACCCCAGCGTCTATCGCACGGGCGACATCCTGGACACCTTTGTCTTCCGCGCCGGCATCCAATCGGCGCAATTTGGCCTGGCCACGGCGGTGGGCTTGTTCAAATCCGTGGCGCGGCTGGTGCTGGTGGCCATCGGCTATTGGCTGGCCAGCCGGACCGGCGACTTCCAGATTTTCTAGCCTGAGACACAGTGGGAGGGCACGATCATGGTCGAAGACAAATCCCTGAGCTGGCGAACATTCAAGCTCTTCAACTACCTGCTGCTGGCCGTGGTCGCCTTGATGTGCGTGGTCCCGCTGTGGCACTTCCTGGCGGTCTCGTTCAGCGACCGGGCGGCCGCCACCGGCGGACTGGTGACGTTATGGCCCGTGCGCTTTACCACCGCCTCCTACCAGCAGGTGCTCAACACCGGCCTGTTTTTTGCCACCTTCTTCAATTCCGTCGTGCGCGTGGTCCTGGGCACGGCCTTGCAGATGGTGATTACCATCCTCACCGCTTACCCGCTGGCCCGCGCCTCCAAGAAGTTCAAGGGCCGCAATGTCTTTATGTGGCTGCTGCTGATCGGCCTGTTCACCGATTGGGGCCTCATTCCGTGGTGGCTGGTGGTGCGGCAGTTAGGCCTGTACAACAATATGTGGGGCCTGGTGATCCCGCCGGCGATGGCGCCGTGGAGCGTCATCATCTTGATGAACTTTTTCCGCCAGATACCCGCTGACCTGGATGATGCCGCCAGCGTGGACGGCGCCTCGCATTGGGTCAAACTGTTCCAGATCTATCTGCCGCTGTCGGTGCCGGCCCTGGCCACCCTGACCCTGTTCGCCGTGGTGTTTCACTGGAACTCCTGGTTCGATGGCATGGTGCTCATCAACGACATCAGCAAGCAGCCGCTGCAAACCTTCCTGCGGACCATCGTGATCGGGCTGGATGCCTCCAACCTGTCAATTGATCCGGCCTCTGCCGCCATGTACAGCGATCGCGCCATTCGGGCCGCCAGCATCTTCCTGTCCATTGTGCCGGTGCTGCTGATCTACCCGCTGCTGCAGCGCTACTTTGTCACCGGCATTAAGCTCGGGTCGGTAAAAGAATAGGCAAAAACCTGGTACACCGTCATGAAGAAATCGATGGACTATCACCCTGAGTACACAAGCCGCGCGCGCAGCATGTTGCGACGTGAGAAACCGGCTTATCCAGCCTCTATGACTGTCACTCTGAGAGTTTGTGAATTTATTCAATTTCCCGCAGATTTTTTGCGCCCAAATGACAAAAAGCCCGCGAATTCGATGTTGGGAC
>JAYTFQ010000637.1:0-4658 GCA_043734225.1 Anaerolineales bacterium
TGGGCGAGGCCGGCCGGCGGTTGGTGGACTGCCCGGCCGGCGATTGGCGCGGGCCGCGCGGTTCGCGCGGCTCGTAGCCGCGGCGTTGGCCGCCGGCGCTGGCGGCCGGGGCCGGCGCGTTGTAATCGAAGCCGGCCAGGGTGCGCCGCTCCAGCGGGCTGCCCAGGCGGCGCTCGATGTCGCGCACCATGTCGCGGTCCTCGGGCGTCACCAGGGTGAAGGCGTCGCCGGTGCGCTCCATGCGCCCGGTGCGGCCGATGCGGTGGGTGTAAGCGTCCACCGTGTCGGGGATGTCGTAGTTGACGACGTGCGAGATCAGCGACACGTCGATGCCGCGCGCGGCGATGTCGGTGGCCACCAGGATCTGGTACGAGCCGTCGCGGAAGCCGGCCATGGCCTCCATCCGGCGGTTCTGCGACAGGTTGCCCTGCAGCGAGGCCGCGCTGTAGCCGGCGTTCTTAAGCTGCTCGGCCACTTTCTTGGCGCGGTGCTTGGTGCGCGCAAATACCAGCACTGAGCCGGTGCTGGTGCGGCTGAGCAGCGCCAGCAGCAGCGGAGTTTTCAGGTGCCCGGTGACCGGGTAGAGCGCGTGGGTGATGGTGGACAGCGCCTGCAGGTGGTTCACCTGTATGGTCTGCGGGTTGGTCAGGATTTCGCGCGCCAGCTTGCCCACGTCGTCGGGCATGGTGGCCGAGAACAGCAGGGTCTGGCGCTTGGCCGGCACGTAGCGCAGCAGCCGGCGGATGTCAGGCAGGAAGCCCATATCAAACATCCGGTCGGCCTCGTCCAGCACCAGCACTTCCAGGTTCTTCAGGGTCAGGTTGTTTTGGCCCAGATGGTCCAGCAGCCGGCCGGGGCAGGCCACCACAATCTCAGCTCCGGCGCGCAGCTTCTGCACCTGGCCGGGCAGCCCCACGCCGCCGTACAGGGTGACGCTGCGCAGGCGGGTGCCGCGCGCCAGCAAGGTAATCGATTCATGGATTTGCTCGGCCAGCTCGCGGGTGGGCGCAATAATCAGGGCGCGCACCACGCCGCGCGGGCCGGTCAGCAGCCGGTGCAGGATCGGCAGGCCAAAGGCCGCCGTCTTGCCGGTGCCGGTCTGCGCCAGGCCGATGACGTCACGGCCGGCCAGAACGGTGGGTATGGCTTGGGTTTGGATGGGGGTTGGCTCGTCGTAGCCGGAGGCCTGAATGCCGGTCGCGAGCTGTGGATGAAGGTTAAACGATGAGAAACTCACTGAAGGTCCTTTTTGGCTAAAAGATATGAGCCAAGTCGCACCCTCAGCCCAACGGATTGAAACAACTCTTTATTATACTACATAAAGGCGACGCAAAAGGTGGTATAATAAAAACAATCTACCTATCGGATTTGCTTGCCCCTCTGGCCGCCAATCCCCTTCGTGGGCTGGCGGCTTTTGTTTTTTTGCGCGGTGGGTTGAAACGGGAGCAGTAGCATGGACGTCAAATTGTACGTGGGGAACCTGGCTTTCACGACCACGGTAGACGATTTGCGCATCCTGTTTGCCCAGGCCGGCACCATTTCGTCCATCGACCTGATCAAGGACCGCGACACCGGGGAATCCAAGGGCTTTGCGTTTGTCACCATGGCCAGCCAGACGGACGCGGCCAAGGCCATCGGGATGTTCAACGAATTTACCATGCAAGAGCGGGAGATGAAGGTCAACACGGCCAAGGCGCGTGAAGAGCGCGTCGGCGGCCCAGGCGGCAATTCAAACAAGCCAGGGGCCTTCAACCCGCACAAGCATCGCCCGCGCGGCGGGAATCGTCGTTATTAGCAGCTTGTATCCACTGGACCAGTAAGTTGCGGGAGGGCGCTTTGCCATACGAAATAGATGATCGCGTCGTGCTCAACCCTCACGGGATTGGCCGCATTGCCGGCCTGGTAACGAAGAGCTTTGCCCCATCCGGGCAACAGGAATATTATGAAGTGGCCACCGAGCGCAGCCTGGTGTGGGTGGCTGTAGACCGGGCCGAGGCGCACGGTTTGCGGCCCGTCACCAGCAAGACCGAGATGAACCATTACCGCGAGCTGCTGCGCGGGCGCCCGACGCTGCTGAACACTGACCATCGCCAGCGCCACCTGGAGCTGCACAACCGCGAGCGGTTGGGCACCTTTCAGGCGGCCTGTGAATTAGTACGTGACCTGACCGCGTATACCTGGAAGAAGCCGCTGAACGACGTCGACACCGCCACGCTCCGCCACGCACACACCGATGTGTGCGCGGAATGGGCAGCGGCCGACGACGTGACGCTGGCCCAGGCCAACGCTGAAGTGGCGGCTTTGCTGCTGGAAGGGCGCCAGGCCTTTGCGGCCCCCGGCGACAACGGCGGCCGCCCGAACAACGCGCACGCGAATCTTTAGCGCGGCGCTTTACATCCGACAATTTCCCCATTTTGTGTTTGCCTAAAGGAGGCAATAGCATGTCTGAACGTATCACCGGCACGGTCAAGTGGTTCAACGGCGGCAAGGGTTACGGGTTTTTGTCCCAGGAAGGCGGCGAGGATGTGTTCGTACACTTCTCCGCGATCCAGGGCGAGGGCTTCCGCAACCTGGAAGAAGGCCAGAAGGTCGAGTTCTCCATCCAGAAGGGCCCCAAGGGCCTTCAGGCTGCCGACGTCAAAGTCATCTAGAGTCTGCTGACGCCCATTCGACAAACGAAACCCCGCCTGAAAAGGCGGGGTTTTTTGATTCACCCCGTGTCTATGTGGCCCCTTTGGGGTTTTTGAGTTTCCATTTTGGGGTTTATACTCATGCCTGACGCCGCAATACTCAGAACCGAAAGGAGCCGGGCCGACTAATTCATTCCACGCCTCGCCCGTATCATCCCCAGGGTTACGTCACTTGCATCACAAGGAGGAGAAGCATGCTGAAGAAGACAGTTCTAAGCGCTGTATCCGTTTTCGTGCTGATCGCCACCGCCTGCGGCAGCGCCGCCACCCCGGCGGCGACCAGCGCGCCGGCCGCCACCAACGCCCCGGAGGCGACCAGCGCCCCCAGCAACACCGCTGCCGCGTCGACGGTGGCCGCCCCGGCCACGTCGGCGCCCGCCACGTCCGCCCCGGCGGCCACTTCTGCCCCGGCGGCTACCACCGCCAACACGAGCACGCCCGTGCAGGGCGGCGAGCTGACCGTGGCCTACAAGGACGACCTGGCCACCCTCGACCCCGCCATCGGCTATGACTGGACCAACTGGCCGGCCGAGAAGCTCATTTTTGATGGCCTGTTGGACTATGACAGCGGCACCACCATCACGCCGCGGCTGGCTGAAAGCCTGCCCACCGTCAGCCCGGATGCGACGGTTTACACCTTCACGCTGCGCAAGGGCGTCAAATTCAGCAACGGCCGCGAGTTCACCGCCGATGACGTGATCTATAGCCTGACGCGCGTGCTCGATCCCAAGACCGCCAGCCCCGGCGGCGGTTTCTTCACCGGCATCGCCGGCGCCGCCGACTTCCAGGCCGGCAAGGCCACCACGGTCTCGGGCATCAAGGCCATCGACGCCAATACGGTCGAATTCACGCTGTCCGCGCCGGATGTCACCTTCCTGAACAAAATGGCGCTCAACTTCGCCTATATCGTCCCCAAGGAAGAAGTGGCCAAGGCCGGCGCCAACTTCGGCCATGCGCCCATCGGCACCGGGCCGTACACCCTGCAAGAATGGAAGTCGGGCCAGTCGCTGACCTTCGTGCGCAACCCGAACTATTTCATGGCTGGCCTGCCCTATCTGGACAAGATCACGCTGAACGTCGGCGTCACGCCGGATGTGGCCTTGCTGCAGTTGGAAAAGGGCGACATCCAATTGATGGGCGACCCACCGCCCGGCGCGGACTGGGCGCGCATTACCGCCGACCCGGCCTGGGCTAACCGCCTGGAGAAGCAGCCGCAGGTGAGCACCATCTACATCGCCATCAACACCACGGTCAAGCCGTTTGACCAACTGGCGGTGCGCCAGGCGTTGAACTACGCCATCGATAAGCAGCACATCATCCAACTGCTCAACGGGCGCGGCACGGTGGCCAACCAGGTGCTGCCGCCGCTGATGCCCGGTTACGACAAGAGCTATACCGGCTACGATTACAACCCGGACAAGGCCAAGAGCATGCTGGCCGCCGCCGGTTTCCCGAATGGCTTTGAGACCAGCATGGAGTGCATCTCGGTCGATCCGCAGCCCAAGCTGTGCGAATCATTCCAGCAAGACCTGGCCAAGGTCGGCATCAAGCTGACCATCAACAGCCTGGCCGCGCCGAATGTGATCGACGACGCCGGCAACGGCAAGCCGGCGCTGACCTGGTCGGGCGGCCTCGGCTGGATCCAGGACTACCCGGACCCGGATGACTTTTATGGCCCCATCCTGGGGTGCGGCTCCAACACGCCCGGCGGCTGGAACTGGCCGCGCTACTGCAACAACACGCTCGAAGCCCAGAGCAAGACGCTGCTGGCCACCACCGACCGCACCGCGCGGCTGGCCGGCTACGCGCCCTTCTTCAAGGCCCTGATGGACGATGCCCCGTGGGTGCCAGTGTATAACGGCGAGTACGACATCGCCCACTCCGACAAGCTGCACGGTGCGCCGACCCTGACTCATCCAGAGCATCTGTTTGCTTACGAAACGATGTGGCTGTCAAAGTAAGATGAAG
>JAYTFQ010000638.1:0-19109 GCA_043734225.1 Anaerolineales bacterium
CGGTCAGTCGATGAAATCGACTGACCGGCTGCTCTCGTTTTTTCAATCTCTCTGCCAACATTCAGCCAGACGCGGCTGAGGGCAATGCGGCAACGCGCGCCGTTCTCATCGTTTGTGGGCCTTTTTCGCGAACAGGCCTACAATAGCCTCTCCGTTGTCCGCAAAATTAAAGCGTTGCCGGCCGCGAAGGCTGTGTGCCAGAGGCTGTCGCCGCCGGGTGCCGGGCGCTTTTCAGTCAATTTGACACTTTTTGGCAT
Source organism: Anaerolineales bacterium (assembly GCA_043734225.1). Taxonomy (GTDB): domain Bacteria; phylum Chloroflexota; class Anaerolineae; order Anaerolineales; family UBA6663; genus JAYTFQ01. The sequence goes on from JAYTFQ010000638.1 coordinate 258, forward strand.
TTATTGGTGCCTATACTGGCTCTCAGTTATCCCTGTTCGGCTGTGGCATTAATCGGTAGCGGCTTCGTGAGACCTTGACTTATGTTAAGGCTGGGACCAGGGACGCAGCGTGAAAGAGGGGCGCGATATGCGCGCCATCATGTTGGGCGACTGAAAGGCGGGACCCATGGCAGTGGCAGCGGCATTACCCATGAAACGCATGAGCACGCTGGAGCAGTTCTACCTGAGCTTCTTTTGGCTTTCGTCAAATGTGTTGTGGGGGGCGGTGCTGATCGTCCTGGTGCAGAGCCAGGTGATCCGGATGGTGCCCGACGCCATCAAGGGCACGGCGGTTGGGTTGGCCGTTGGCCTCGGCTCGGTCTCGGGCATTTTGCTTCCGCCGTTTATGGGCGCCTGGAGCGACCGGGCCAAGTTCAAAATGGGCCGGCGCCGGCCATTTATGCTCATTGGCACGGCCATCAACCTGCTGGGGCTGGCCGGATTGGCCTATTTCCCATTTGTTTCGGCCAATCCCCTGTGGGGCTTTACCGTTGCCTTCTGGTACTTCGTTGGCGCCTATCTGGTCACTAACTTTTCCAGCAATTTCGCGACGGCGCCTTACGCTGCGCTCATGCCTGATTCGGTGACGCCCGAGCAGCGCGGCGCTGCGTCCGGCTGGCTAGGGCTGATGACGATCCTGGGCACGCTGCTGGGGGTGCTGCTGGCAGGCAGCATTGTCAACAGCACGGCGCCACTGGCGGACTTTAAGAATCAGATTTTTCTGGTTTACACCGTCATTGGCGTGGTGCTGATCGTGGGGGTGCTGGTGACCGTGTTCGGCACACCCGAGACCCCGCTGACCACGAAGCCCAAGCCTTTTGTGTGGTCTGAATTCTGGGCCGGGCTGGTCAACCCATTTCGCTCGCGAGACTTCTTCTGGGTGTTCTTCACTCGGCTATTGGTGATGATGGGCATTTTCAGCATCCTCAATTTTCTGGTGTTCTACATGCGCGACGTGGTCGTCAATTTCGTGGCTTTTGGGACCACGCTGGCGACAACGGCCGAGGGGGCCGTGTCGTTCGTGCTGCTGCTGCTGTTGGTGTTCGGGGTCCTCAGCTCCATTTTCGGCGGGCAGTTGTCCGACAAATACGGACGCAAGCTGCTGGTCTACATCTCGGGCGGGGCAATGGCCCTGGCGGCAGTTGGTTTGATCGCCACGCACGAATATGTGTTCGCCCTGGTGATTGGGGCCGTGTTTGGCATCGGCTATGGCGCTTACACCAGCGTGGATTGGGCGCTGGCGACAGACGTGCTGCCCAACATGGATGACGCCGCCAAGGACATGGGCATCTGGCACATTGCGCTGACCTTTCCGCAACTCATCGCCACACCGGTGGCGGGTTTCTTGCTCGACACCGGGCAGCGGCTGGGCAAGGCGCAGGGCATGCCGACGCTGGGCTACACCATCATGTTTGGCGCCGCCATCGTGTATTTCGTGTTGGGCACAGTGTTTGTGAGCCGGGTGAAGAAGGCGCGCTAGCGCGGCAGGCTGCGCTGCGCGGCAGGCTGCGCGGCGCGGCAGGATGGTGCGAGACAATTGGCCGCTGGTGGCCGGTGGGATGTGCCCACGGCCCCAGCGGCCATTTTCGTTCCGGCTGCAAAAGGCGAGAAGGATTTCGAGTATAGTTGTCCGCGAGGCCGGCGCTTGCGACCAAGGCCGCCGACGCCTGTTATCATGTTGCCTGAAACCAGGCGCCAAGGGAGTACATCCAGCAACGATGCTGGCCCAAGACACTGGCGATTCGCTGCGGCGCTGGCCCACTAGAGGAGAATGGCATGGCCAAGAAACGCAAGCCGAACATCCTGCTCATCGGCGTGGATTCGCTGCGCGCCGACCACATGAGCTGCTACCACTACCCGCGCCAGACCACCCCGCATATCGACCGCTTCGCGCAAGAGGGCACCCTGTTCGAAAACACCTACAGCGCGTTCGTTCCGACCACCAGCGCCTATGCCAGCATGCTGACCGGCATGGATGTCTTTTCGACCCAGGTGGTGGCGCTGCGGCATCAAGGCCCTCTGCGGCCGCAGGTGAAGACCCTGGCGGAAGTGCTGAGCGCGAATGGCTACAGCACCACCTGCGTCGGCTTTTCAGGCAATCCCAGCTCGCGCGGCTTCGATAACTATCTGGAGTTTCCGGGCTGGGGCAGTTGGAACGAAGGCCGCAGCCCCAAGGCGCAGGCGCTCAACCAGGTGGCGATTCCAGAGCTTAACCGGCTGGCGCGCCAGAAAAAGCCGTTCTTCCTGTTCTTGCGGCATATGGACCCGCACGCCCCGTATTTGCCACCCGAGCCGTTCGAGCGCATGTTTTATCATGGGAACGAGACCGATCCCAACAACACTTCCATGGAGCCGGTAATGGCTTTCAAGCCCTTCCGCGACTTCTTCGCCAGTTGGATGCCGCCGGGCATCACCGACAAGGACTATGTGATCGCGCAATACGATGGGGCCGTGGCCTACATGGATGCCTGCATCCAGACGATCTTCTCCGCCCTGGAAGCGGCCGGCATCCTGGACGACACGATCATCGTGCTCAACGGCGACCATGGCGAAACGCTGTACGATCACGATTGCTATTTCGACCATCATGGGCTGTACGAGCCCACCCTGCACGTGCCGCTGATCATCCGCTATCCGGGGAAGGTCCCGGTTGGCAAACGCGTGTCTGGCTACAATGGCCACCAGGACCTGATGCCGACTGTGTTGGACCTGGCCGGGATCGAAACCGAGATCGCGTTTGATGGCCGCAGCCTGCGGCCGATGATGACCGGCGAGGTGGCCTCGTTCGCGAGCGAAATCTACATCACCGAGTGCACCTGGATGCGCAAGCACGGCTGGCGCACCCCGGAATGGAAGCTGATTGTGGCGCTGGAGCCGGACTTTCACTTCAAACCGGCGGTCGAGCTTTACAACTTGATTGAAGACCCGCTGGAAAATAACAATCTGGCAAAGGACCGTCCGGAAATTGTGGCGCTGCTGAAGCGGCAGATGAAGGCCTGGATCGCCAAACGCGAACGCGAAACGGGCCTATCGAACCCCATTCTGCACCAGGGCGATTGGCATGGGATCAAAGGGGTAGGGGCCTTCAAGACCTCCCAACAGGCCTACGATACGATGCACATCGGTGACCCGCAGCAGGCGGCCAAACTTCAAGCAGAATCCAGACAATAGGAGCCGGGACATGACGCTAAACGTCGCCATTGTGGGGCTGGGCAATATCGGCAACATCCACGCTGGGGTCTACCAAAAGAACCCAGCCACCAAAATCGTCGCGGTTTGCGACATAATTAAAGACCGGGCGGACAAGGCTGCGGCGCAATATGGCGCTCCGGCGTTTTATTCGGTGCAGAGCCTGCTGGGCAGCGGCATCCCCATCGATGCCGCCAGCATGTGCGCGGCCGGGATGGAAAACGGCGGGGACCATTACCAGCCAACCATGGAGCTGCTGGCGGCCGGCATCCCGGTGCTGGGCGAAAAGCCGATCTCGAATGACATCCGCTGCGCCGAAGAGATGGTGGCGCTGGCCAAAGCCAAAAATGTGCGCTATGGGGTGAACCTCAACCACCGATTCACGCCGGCCGCGGAGCGGGCCAAACAGTGGGTGACGGCCGGCCGCCTGGGTGAGCTCAACATGATCAATATGACCATGTGGATCAATAACCCGAACGAGACCTCGCCCTGGTTCCACATCCGGGCGCTGCATCCGCACTCGCTGGATGTGATGCGCTATTTCGCCGGCGATGTGGCCCAGGTGCAGGCATTTTTTAAGCGCGGCCCGCGGGCGGATGGCCCGGACGGGCGGCGCGTGTGCTGGTCCAACGTGCAGGCGAACCTGCTGTTCAAAAACGGCATTTTGGGCCACCTGACAGGCAGCTATGATGCCGGCGGCAGCTATGGCCTGGAAACGCTGGAGGTCGTCGGATCGGAGGCGCGCTTCGTGCTGCTGGATGCCTGCGAGCATTTGACCTTCTACCCGCGCGCTTCGCGCGAGATTGAGACCTTCGACTATCTGGGCGGGATGAAGAATTTCGGCGAGACGTTTGGCAGCCGCATCGGCAAATGGGTGGAACAGAACGTCGCGGGGACGGCGCCGGAAGACATCGATGCCTCCGGCGCGGATGCGCTGCATGTCCAGCGTATCATCGAGGCTATCATCCAATCCTGGGAAACTGGCAGCGTCGTAAGTTTATAAGCGAGGACGGTTCGACCGTTATCATGGCTAATAAACCGTTTGTTACGATTATTGGGCGCGGCCACTCCGGCACGCGGGCGATGTCGCACACGCTGACCGCCAGCGGTGTTTTCATGGGCGCTCCACTCAACCCGATGGGCGATTTGCTGCCCCCAGAGGATATGTACACCGCCTGCTGTGTGCTGGCGGGCTATGTGCAATGGCGGGGCGGACTGGAATGGGACTGGAGCGCCCTGCACGCGATTGACATCCCGGCGGAATTCACCCAGTTGATTGAGAGCTACCTGGTTTCGGTGACCGCCAGCCGGGCCGAGCAGACCGGCTGGAAGATCCCGGAAACCACCCTGGTCTTTCCGTGGATCGCGCGCATGTTTCCGGACATGCGCTACATCTACTGGATCCGCGACCCGCGCGATTGTGTTTTGGCAGAGCACAAGACCGACGATCTGACTGAATTCGGCGTCTCGTATCCGCCAACCGACGATGTGCGACTGCGGCGGGCCATCTCCTGGAAATACCAGCAAGACCTGGTGAAGGCCACCCCTAAACCGAAGCATTGGCTGGAAGTGCGCTTTGAGGATTTCGTGCTGAAGCAGGACGAAACGCTGGCCCGCGTCGGCGACTTCCTCGGGCTGAAGCTGGCCAAGATCCCAGTCAATCCAGAGGCGGTCGGGCGCTGGAAGTGGGACAACAAAGTTAATTATTTCGATTTCTTTGAGCCGACCATGGCGCAGTACCAATACGAGCTGCCGGTGCGCTAGCGCAGCGGACTCAGGAGAGCGCGATGCTGCGAGTGTGCGTGATTGGCATGGGGCCGATTGGGAACCGACATGCCGATGTGTATCAGGCCGAGCCGCTGACGCAATTGGTGGGGGTATGCGACATTCAGAAGGACCGGGCCGAAGTTGCCGGCCGGCGCCTGGGGGTGCCGGCCTTTAATGAGGTTGAGAGCATGCTGGCGGCCCTAAAGCCGGATGTGTGCAGCGTGACCACCGGCGGATATGAATATGGGAGCGATCATTATGCGCCGACGATGCAGGCGCTGGAGGCCGGCTGCCATGTGCTGGGGGAGAAGCCGATCTCCAACGAGATTGCCCGGGCCGAAGAGATGGTGGCCAAAGCGCGCGAGACGGGCCGATGCTACGGCATCAATCTGAACCACCGCTTCACCCCGGCGGCCCGGCTGGCCAAGAAATGGCAAACGGAAGGGCGCCTGGGCCACCTGCTATTCGTTAATATGAGCATGTGGATCAAAAATCCAACCGAAGGCTCGCCGTACTTCCAGATCAAGGCGCTGCACCCGCACACGGTGGACGTCATGCGCCACTTTTGCGGCGATGTGGCGGCAGTACAGTGTTTTGCGATGACTGCCCCCGGACGGAAAATCTGGACCACGGCCCACTTCAGCCTGCGCTTCAAGAACGGCGTGGTGGGTGGGCTGACGGGGTCGTATGATATTGAGCGAGGGCATCCGATGGAGCGCTGCGAGGTGGCCGGCACCGCTGGGCGGTTTGTCATCGACGACATGTATCGGGAAGCGACCCTGTACCCGGCCGGTGACCTGGAAAAGCGTGTGTATTCGAACCCGATGTTCGGCGGGTTTCGCGGCTTTGAGGATACCTTTAGCGACCGTATCCACTGCTTTGTGGAACAGGTGAGCGCGGGCGCGGCGCCCGACGAAATCGATGGCTCGGGCGCGGACGGATTGGCCGCGCAAAAGGTGCTGCAAGCAGCGATCGAGTCGCTGGAGCAGGGCACAGTGGTGACGCTCAAATGAACCCGGAGACTTTCAAATGAAGCTGGGCGCGAATTCGGTCTTATTCGGCGGGTTTGATCTGGACACGGCCTTCGACCACATTGCCCGGGCCGGCTATGACGGCATTGAAGTGTCGGCCATCGATGGGATGAGCGAACATCTGGTGCTCAAATCCTGGCGCGCGCTAGCCCCAAAAATTAAGCAGCTATCCAGCGACTACGGGCTGGCGCTGCTGGCGATGGAGCAGCCCTCGCAGGACCCGGCCATTATGGAACTGGCCTTCCAAGCCGCGGTGGAAATCGGCATCCCGATCATCAACTGCGGCCCGGGCGGAAAGTCAAACGACGAGGGCAGCCTGCAGCAGTCCATCGAATCAATTGGCAGCCTGGCGCACATGGCGGAACACTACGGGGTGGCCCTGTGCGTGAAAGCGCACGTGGGGGCCAGCATCTACAACACCCCGACTACCTTGCGCTTATTGGAAGCGGTGACCTCGCCGGCGTTCGGCATTGATATGGACCCATCGCACATTCATCGGGCCGGCGAAAACCCAGTAGAGGCCATCCGTGCGGTGATTGGGCGCGTCAAACACGTGCACATCCGCGACTGCAAAGGCCAGCAGCAGGGGCCGGGCAAACCCGAAGACCAGGCCAACGGCCGGGGCGACATCGACCTGGTGGGGTATGTGCGCGCCCTGCACGAGGGCGGCTATGCCGGCCCGCTGGACCTGGAAATCATCGGCGCCAAGAGCTACAACCTGGTGCAGTGCGCCGTGATCGCGGCGGAAGCGCGTGGACACATGCAGGCTTGCCTGCAGGCGTGCCATGCGCGGCCGTAGATTTTCCGGCGCTTACTGTGGACGCTTGCTGACTCGCTATCTCTGAAGGCGCGCCGGCTGGGCCGGCGAGCGGCGCACAGCAGATGAGAATGAAAATGTGGAAGCGCAACGGGAATTATCTTCTGAAAACGTGCCTGTGCATGAGCAAGCGATACGTCGCGAGGCGCTTAGCTTGTACCTTCACATCCGTTTGGGCTTCTGGCAACTGGCGGTTAATCATCGCTTTCTATCAACGTAACCGTGCGGGTCGATGGGGCTTCAATACCTGCCCCAACTGGCTGCGCTTATCATGATAAAGGCGATAATGTGTGTGATAGTTGCGCGTAGCAAGGTCGGGTGCGCTTGTCGCCGTTCTCTGGGGACACGCCCACCAGGCGCTTGAAGACCACTACCATAACGGTGTGTTCATAAGTTGACGACCGCACAGCCCAAGCCTCTTCTGAGAGACATTACTATAGGCCATTGATCTTGCTGCCTATGAAATGCGCCCGTTGCGGGTTCGAAAATGACGCCGATGCCGAGTTCTGTGAGAACTGCGGCACGGCGCTAGCCCGTATCTGCACCAACTGTGGCAGCCCTCTAAAACTTGAGTCCCGGTTCTGCAAGAAGTGCGGCACGGCCGTCAGCTCGCCGTCCACTGCAACTCGCGATGAGATTGTTGACGCTGAAGGCCGCGAACGTCTGGCCGCGCTGCAGCACAGCGCGCCGGCAGCCCTGCGCGACAAAATACGCGCCTCTTCGACAAAGATCGAGGGCGAGCGCAAGGCGGTGACGATCCTATTTGCCGACATCGTCGGCTCGACGGCCCTGGCCGAGAAACTCGACCCCGAAGAGTGGAAGGAAATCGTCTCCGGCGCCCACCAACGGGTCAGCGAGGCGGTCTATCGCTATGAAGGCACGATTGCCCAGCTCCTCGGAGACGGCGTGCTGGCCTTTTTCGGCGCCCCGGTTACCCACGAAGATGACCCGCTTCGGGCGGTTCGGGCTGCGCTCGATCTTCAACGCTCCGTCGAAGGCTATGCCGGTCAATTGCGCGGTTACACGGATAGCTTTCAGATGCGCGCTGGCATAAACACTGGAACGGTGGTGGTGGGCCAGGTCGGCGGCGAGCTACATATGGAATACCTGGCAATTGGCGATGCCGTAAATCTCGCCGCACGACTACAATCGGCGGCCCAACCCGGCAAGGTGCTTATCTCCGAATCGACGGCCCGCCTGGTGATGGCCGCCTTCGAGTTGGAAGCACTGGGCGAGATCGCGGTTAAAGGTAAAGTCCAGCCAGTAAAAGTCTTTGAAGTGATCGTGCGTAAGGCGGCCCCGGCCAGTGGCCGCGGCTTGGAAGGGCTCCGTTCGCCTCTGGTCGGGCGCGATCGTGAACTGGCGGTTTTGGAAGCGGCTCTGGCGGAGCTGGCTGCCGGCCGCGGACAAATCGTCAGCCTGCTCGGCAAAGCCGGGATCGGAAAAACGCGGCTCATGGATGACGGGCGGCGTGCCCAGGCGCACCTCAAATGGCTGCAGGGCCGCGCGCCGTCCTACGGCCAGGCCTTGCCCTTCTGGACTATCCGGCAGCTCATCCAGAGCGATCTGGGCCTGTCCGAGGGCGATCCCGAAGCCAGGATCAAGGTGGCGCTGCGACGGCGCGTGAAAACGTTGTTCGGCGAGCAAGCCGATGAGAGCCTGCCCTATCTGTTGCTGGTATTTGGCATTGGTCTGGAAGCTGAGGCCGCCGGGCGTCTGCGTGCGCTCGACGAAGCGACGGTCAAGCGCCAGATCCACGCGGCGCTCAGCAGTTATTTCGCGCGCCTAGCGGCCGAACAACCCACCGTGCTGGTGTTCGAGGACTTGCATTGGGCGGACCCTTCCACGCTCCAGGTGTTGGAGTCGCTGCTGGCGCTAACTGACCGCGTTCCACTCTTACTGTTGCTTTTGGCGCGCGTGGAACGCGACCAGGGTTGGTGGGTGGTCAAACAGCGCGCAGAGACGGACTACGCGCACCGCTACACCAATATCTCGCTCAAGCCACTGACCGCCGGCGAGCAAAACCAGTTAGTGGACAACCTCCTGGAGGCGGCGGAGTTGCCCGAGGCGACCCGTCGGTTGATGCTTGAGCGCTCTGAAGGCAACCCGTTTTACCTGGAAGAGGTAATCCGGAGCCTGATTGAACAGGGCGCGCTCGTTCACCACGACCAAGGCTGGCGCGCCACGGACAGGATCGCTGCCGTGCAGATCCCCGACACCCTACAAGGGGTCCTGCTGGCGCGCATCGATCGCCTGAGTGACGACGTGCGCCACACGTTGCAAGCGGCATCGGTCATCGGCAAGAGTTTCCTGTACGAACTGCTGGAAGCTGTGGTGGAGGCCGATCGGCAGCTCGACGCTCACCTGTCCGAGTTGCAGCGCGTGGACCTGGTGCAAGAGAAGGCGCGCCGGCCGGAGCTAGAGTATATCTTCAAGCATTCTCTGACGCAGGCGGCGGCCTATGACTCGTTGCTGCTAGATCGGCGCAAAGAGTTTCATCGGCGGGTGGGCCTGGCACTTGAGCGCCTGTACGCGAATCGTCGAGAAGACGCCTACGGTCTGATGGCGTATCACTTCGGCCGGGCCGGAGAGCCCGAGAAGAGCCTCGAATATGCTAACAAGGCGGGCGATCGGGCGCGGGGGTTGTTCGCCTATCCCGAGGCGATCGACTACTATCAGCAGGTCCTAGATGTGTTAAAAGCACAGAAGGAATACGAGCTCGCCGCCCGGACTGCCATGAAGGTCGGCCTCCTGCATCACATACTTTTTGACTTCACGCGCTCGCATGCGGCCTACGAGGACGGCTTTGCCCTGTGGCAAGCCAGTGAAAATACGCCGCTTCCGGCTTCACCGCCCGCGCCCCACGCCTTACGTGTGCACAGGTACAGTCCACAAACGATCGACCCTGGCTTGACGGCTGACTCGAACTCCGACGCATTCGTCGATCAACTCTTCGATGGGTTGATCGCCTTGACGCCCGACCTGGATGTCGTGCCGGCGGTCGCGCGCACGTGGGACGTGTTGGACGGCGGGCAAAAGTATGTCTTCCACCTGCACGACGGGGCCCGTTGGAGCGATGGGGTTGCGCTGACCGCGCACGATTTTGAGTTTGCCTGGAAGCGTGTGCTCTCCCCGCAATTGGGTTCGGCGGTTGCGCCCCGGCTATATGTGATCAAGGGGGCCAGGGCCTACCATCAAGGTCAGGTGCCTACATCTCAGGCAGTCGGCGTTCGCGCGCTAGATGACCTCACGCTGGAGGTGGAGTTGGAAAGTCCGACCGGCTACTTCCTCCACCTTCTGACGCAAAGTTATGCCTGTCCGGTACCCCGTCACGTGGTCGAGAAACTTGGGCCGGCCTGGACCGAGGTCGGCCATCTGGTGTGCAATGGCCGGTTTCAATTGGGCGACTGGCGGCTGCGGCAATCAATGACCTTGTCCCGCAACTCTAGCTATCATGGCCGGTTTCGTGGCAATGTCCAGCTGATCGAAATAGTCTTGCAGAATGATCTCGATGCCGATGTCAGTCTAGAGTTATATGAAGCCGATCGACTGGACATCATTCGTGTGCCGCCGGCAAAGATTAATGCCATGCGCCAGCGGTACCCCGCGGAGTATTTGTCGGGCCCATTGGCTGGTACGACGTGCCTTATGTTCGATCAAACTCGTCCGCCATTTGACGACATTCGCGTGCGCCGCGCCTTCGCGCATGGGATCGATCGCGACGCGCTGGCCAACCAGATACTTTCGGGTATGGTGGTTCCAGCATTAGGCGGCAGCGTGCCGCCAGGCATTGTGGGCCATTCAGCCGCAATCGGCCCAGCCTACGATCCCGAGCGGGCCCGGCAGTTGTTGGCCGAAGCCGGCTTCCCGAACGGCCGGGATTTTCCCGAAGTCGAACTGTTGGTGTCACGCAATCCGCTGCGGATCTCGACCATGGCCTATCTACAAACCCTATTGCAAGCTAACTTGGGAGTAGCCATCCACCCAAGCACGGCCGACACCTTTCCGGAATTCTTGGAGCGCGTAGGTTCAAAGGACCCGCCGGCTATGTATATATCGGGTTGGCTGGCTGATTATCCGGATGCCAATATTTTCTTAACACAATTTGAGCTTAGCCGTAGCCACAACGCAGTTTTCGACCAACTGCTCGAGGAAGCCAGCCATGTCAGCGATCAGGTGGAACGCACCCGGCTGCATCAAGCCGCTGACCGCATCGTCATGGATGAGGCACTGGCCATTCCGTTGTATTACGATCGTTACCATCTGCTGGTCAAGCCCTGGATCAGCCATCTCCGCCTTTCTCCGGTCGAGACATTGAATTGGCAAGATATCGTTATTGAGCCGCATTAGGCGCTATGGCATCGGTGGCACAAGTGCTTGGTTCGGCCGAGCCGCGGAATTACTCCTACGAGAACTATTTCGCCGCCATCAGCCCGCGAAGCCAAGTCTTTTCTCATTTGAAGGCGCCACTCGCCAGCCAGACAATTTCGTGCAGGCAAACAGCATCGAGAACTGCGACGAAACGGAATGCTGCGGTAAGCCGCCGTTTCCAATTTCTTAATAGATGGAAATTCCCAGGTAGTATTGGAAGTTCTACAGCGCCAAAGCTCGGGAGCGAGGATGGCCACGTTCTTGTTGGCGATGCCTCGCCGGGCACTCAACATCGCAGCCTCACGTCGAATAGCATCGAAACAACTTTGACTAAGTTGGATTCGTAAAATGGCATAGTCGACGACCAGGATCGGCTTCATGTAGAATTGAGATTGTGGAAGCCCTACAAGGCCTAACTCATCAACCCGTATCTACGCATGAGCAAGCGATGCGCCGAGAGGTGCTTAGCTTGTACCTTCATATACCATTTTGCCGTTTTCGCTGTGCTTATTGCGATTTCAACACGTATGCCGGCCTGGACGGGCTGATCCCGGTTTACGGGCAGGCCCTGGCGCGCGAGGTGCGGCTGGTTGGAGCCGCGGCGCCGGCCGAACAAGGCCCGGTCCATACCGTCTTCTTCGGCGGCGGCACGCCCTCGCTCATGCCGCTGGCGCAGTATGGGGAAATATTTCGGGCAATACGCGCATCGTTCGAGCTGACGGATGACTGCGAAATTACGCTGGAGGCCAATCCGGGCACGGTCGACCAGGCCTACCTGGATGGGCTGCGCGCGCTGGCCGTGAACCGGTTGTCGTTTGGGGTGCAATCGTCACACGCCTGGGAGCTGCGGCTGCTCGACCGGCAGCACAGTTTTGAGGATGTGATCGCGGCGGTGGGCATGGCGCGCGCGGCCGGCTTTGGCGCGGCCGGCAGTTATGGCTTGAACCTCGACCTCATCTTTGCGCTGCCGCACCAAACCCTGGCGGATTGGCAGGCCACCCTGCGGCGGGCCCTGGCGCTGGAGCCGGAGCACCTGTCGCTGTATGCGCTGTCGCTGGAGCAAGGCACGCCGCTGCGCTCGTGGGTAACGAGTGGCTTGCTGCCGACGCCCGACACCGACCTGGCTGCTGAAATGTACACCTGGGCTTCGGATACACTGGCGGGGCATGGGTATCAGCAATATGAAATCTCGAATTGGGCCAGAGGAGATGTCGGAAGTCAGAAGTCGGAAGTCAGACGCGTGCACGAGTCTGGCGGGTCTGACGTCCAACTTCTGACATCTGACCTCCAGTACGCTTGTCGTCATAACCTGCAATACTGGCGCAACCGGCCGTATCTGGGCTTTGGCGCCGGGGCGCATGGCTGCGCGGCCGGCTGGCGGTATTCGAATGTGCTGGCGCCGGCGGCCTATATCGCCCGGCTGGACCCCGCGGCCGCGGGCCAGCCGCGTGCTTTCCCATTTTCACCGGCCACCGTCGAGACCACCATGGTGACGCCCGAGACGGCGATGGATGAAACCATGATGCTGGGTCTGCGGCTGGTGCGCGAAGGGGTGGGCGAGGCGGATTTTGACCACCGCTATGGCCAGCCGCTGGAGGCCCGCTACAGCCGGCGCCTCAAGCGGCTGATGGCGCTGGGGCTGTTGGAGCGCGACGGCCAGCGGGTGCGCCTGACGAACGGCGGCCGGCTACTGGGGAATCGGGTGTTTCGAGAGTTTGTTTAGAACTGACGACGAAGCTCGGACCTCCAGCTTCTAACGCCCTATTGCTTTCGACCAAGCAATTGCTGTGTGAGTTCGCGCAAGGCCAAGGCGGCCGGCCCGCTGGGCTGGCAGCGCTCCAGCTCCTGCTCGGCGCAGGCAGTGGTTTCCTGAACGCGCTGTTCCACGTAGCTGCGGGCGCCCAGGCGCTCTAGCTCATCCGCCATCTCGGCCACCACCATGACCGGCTGGTGCGGTTGGGCATAGCGCGCGGCAAAGCCGGCGGAGTGCTCCAGGCCAAACACCACCGGCAGGCTCTTCTTGCGCTGTTCCAGATCGCTGGCGGCGGATTTGCCGGTGACGGCCGGGTCGCCCCAAATGCCCAGCAGGTCATCGCGCAGTTGGTAGGCCAACCCCAGGTTCCAGCCGTAGGCGTAAAAATGGTCCAGCCGGCCGCTGGCCGCGGGAGATAGGCTGGCGCCAAGAGCGGTCGAGGCGGCAATCAGCACGGCGGTCTTTTTTTCAATCATCGCCAGGTACTCGGCCGCGGTCACGGCAGCACGCTGCTCGAAATTCATATCCAGGTGTTGGCCCTGGGTCAGCTCAAGGCAGGTGAAGTTCAACTCCGCCAGCGCATCGAGGACCAGCGCTGGCGCCACGCCCAGCGCCAGCAGCCGCTGCGGCGCCAGATGCGCCAGGGTGAACATGGCGTCGCCGGCGTTGATGGCCTGCGCCTGGCCCCACAGTTTCCAGATCGTGGCCCGGCCGCGGCGCAGCGGGCTGTTGTCCTGAATGTCGTCGTGGATCAAGGAGAAGTTGTGGATCAGCTCCAGCGCGGCGCCCAGCGGCAGGGCCTGGCGCCAATCGCCGCCAGCGGCCGAGGCGCACAGCAGGCACAGCAGGGGGCGCACGCGTTTGCCGGTGGGGGATGAGGCGCCGACGCCGACCGGGCTATTGGTCCAGCCCAGGTGATATTCGAGCATGGCGTAATACTCGCGCAGCGCGCCGACCGGCAGCGGGTTGGCGTCGCCGGGCGCCGCCGGGCCGCGGCGGGCCAGATATTGGCCGCGATGGCCTTGTTCGGAGCCCACGGCCTGATGCAGCTCGGCCTCGATGGCGGCCAGATACTCGGGCGAAAGTTCGGCCAGTGACATGACGGCGGCTAGGCCTCTCGGCGCAGGGGCGTGGCCTGCAGTTGGGCGATGCTGCCGGCGCCGGCCGCGAACATGGCGATGCGCAGCTCGCGCGCCAGCTCGGCGACGGCCTCATTGGCGGCCTCCACCGAGGCCGCCGCAGCCTTGAGCAACGGGCCGGCCAGCCCACATAGGCCCGCGCCCAACGCCACGCACTTGGCGGCGTCAATGCCATCCCGCAGGCCGCCGGAGGCAATGACCGGCAAATGCGGAGCGGCCCGGCGCACGTTTTGGATGGCTTCGGCCGTGGGGATGCCCCAGTCGATAAAGGCGGCGGCTACGCGCTTCTGCGTTTCGGTCTGGGCCCGGTGCATTTCCACCTGCGACCAGGATGTGCCGCCCGCGCCGGCCACATCGATGGCGGCCACGCCGGCGGCGGCCAGGCTGGCGGCGGCCTGTTCCGAGATGCCCCAGCCAACTTCCTTGGCGATGACCGGCACCGGCAGGGCGCGGCATACCGCCTCGATTTTCTTGAGCAGCCCGGAGAAGTTGGCGTCGCCTTCGGGTTGGACGGCCTCTTGGAGAGCATTCAGGTGAAGTATCAGAGCGTCGGCGCGGATCATATCCACCGCGCGCCGGCACTGGTCAACCCCATAGCCATAGTTGAATTGCACCGCGCCCAGGTTGGCGAACAGCAAAATGTCGGGGGCCACATCGCGCACCTGAAAGGTGCCAGCCAGGGCCGGGTTTTCCACCGCGGCGCGCTGCGAGCCCAGCCCCATGGCGATGCCGGCGGCCTGGGCAGCGGCGGCCAGGGTGCAGTTGATGGCGGCGGCGCTCTCGGTGCCGCCGGTCATGGACGAGATGAGCAGCGGGGCGGCCAGGGTCTTGCCAAACCAGGTGACGCGGGTGTCCACCTCGGCCAGGTTTAACTCAGGCAGCGCCTGGTGCGTAAAACGATAGCGCTCCAGGCCTGTGGTCAGCCCGGAGCGCACGTCTTCTTCAAGGTTAATGCGGATGTGGTCGGCCTTGCGCGCGGCAGTGCCCGTAACTTGTGCCATTGAATGGGGTTATCCCTATGAGCGGCGGTTATCTTACCAGCCGGCAGCGGCACTGTCAACGGAATGACTGGCGGTCAGTTAAAGGCGATTTTACCTTGACAAGCCGTCACCGTGACATACAATGGGGCGAGCTTCACCACCTCGCACTCAAACCGATTAAGGAGAATGGATATGGCTGACACGGCTGAGAAGCCCGACACACTGACGGAAGTCCGGGCAATCATCCACGATTTGCTTGGCGCCGACGACGCGAAAATTGTTCCCGAGGCCCGCTTCCGCGAGGATCTCGAAGCTGATTCGCTGGACCTGGTGGAATTGATTATGGCCTTCGAAGAGAAGTTCGGCGGCGAAATCTCGGACGAAGACGCGCAGAAGATTACGACGGTGGGTGAGGCCGTCAGCTACCTGGATGGCCGCAAGCCAGCCGCCAGCGATTAAGCGTTTGCGTTTGGCAGCCTTGTCATGTCGGGCGAGAGCGATCTCGCCCGTTTTGTTTTAAACGCCAGCGGTCAGAAATCCGCGTGGCGTGGCGGCATAACCCGGGAAGATGTCGCCCATCGCGGGGTTGTTCAGCCGTTTCAGGCACACTTCGGCCAGCACATCACGGTAGTCGGTCGTCACCGCCAGGTCGCCAGGCCCCACCAATTGTTCGGGCCGCAGCCCCGGCCATTTGCCATTCACTTGGCCGCCGGCCACATGGCCGCCCATCAGCAGCATCAGGCTGCCGTGACCGTGATCGGTGCCCAGGCTGCCGTTTTCCTGCACCCGCCGGCCGAACTCGGACATGGTTACCACGGTCAGCCGATTCGCATAATCGAACAGATCGGCATGCAGGGCGGCCAAACCCTGGCCGAGGTTGGCCAGCAGGTTGGCCATCTGGCCTTCACTGCCGCCCTGGGCGAAGTGGGTGTCCCAGCCGCCCACATCAATGGCTGCCACCTCCAGCCCCACCTCGGCCTTCACCAGCATGGCCACCTGGCGCAGACCCAGCCCAAAATCGGAGTCGGGATAGCGCGCCGAGTGCGCCGGCGCATAGCCGAGCGGGTCCAGCGTTTGCAGGGTGTCCAGAATCCCCAGCGTCTCCTGGCCGACGACGCTCAGCGGCTCGCTGCCGGCATAGAGCGAGGTGAGCGCCGCCTGCATCTGGCCGACCGCTTGAGCGTTGCCGCCCAGATGAAAATCGGCAATTGAACGCAGGGCCGAGACCGGCACGGCGCCGCTGAGGCTGCGCTGCGGTAATTGGCCCAGCCCAACCGCGCGCAGCGGCGAGTGATTGCCGGTGTTCAGCGTGGCCAGGTGCCGGCCAATCCAGCCAGAGGCTGGCCCGCGCTCATCGCCCACCCCGCGCTCCATCAACTCCATGGCCCGAAAGTGACTGCGCGACTCGTCTGGCGCGCCGCAGGCATGAATGGGCGCCAGGTGGCCGGCCTGCCAAGCCGGCATCAGCGGCGCCAGGTTGGGATGCAGGCCGAAGAAGCCGTCCAGATTGATGGCGCGCAGTTTTTGGGGCGCGTGCTGGTCATCGGGGCGCGGAATGCCGAGTGTGGGCCGGCGGTCGTAATAGGCCGCCTCGCCGTGCGGTACGACGATGTTGAGCGTGTCGGCGGCGCCGCGCAGAAAGACGACCACGAGCGTATCGCCGCGCGGGGCGGCCTGGGCCGGAGCGAAGGATAGCCGGGGCATCCAACTCGGCCAGGCCACGGCGCCCGCCAGGACGGCGGCGGATTGCAGGAATTCTCGGCGGGCATTCGTACGGGTGAGTGACATGATGATGGTTTCCTTGTGGGTTTCAACGCCACTGGAAGGCGGGCGCGGCCAACAGGCCGGCCGCGATGATGGCGGGAAGCTCGGCCGCGCCTGCGCCGGCCGCGCGCAGGCTGGCCAGCAGGCCATCGCGACCGGCGGCCGGCAGGGGTTGGCCGAGCAGCAGCCGGGCGAGTTCGTCGGTAAACGTCTCGGGCGGCTGAGCGGCGGCCAGCGATTGGTTGAAGGTGGTGCCTTTAATTTCGCCGCGCGACAGGGCCAGTGCGAACTGCCAGCGCGGCAGCAGGTTGCCAGACCAGGGCGCGTCGTGGTCAGGATAGCCATCGGGCGTGGGCCAGCCATAGTAGGCCTGCCCCATATGCGCCAGATAGTCGTGCAGGGCGGGCCCGCCATCTGTTTCAGCATTTAATTGGCGTAAGGCGGATCCGATGAAATTCACCGGCCGCTTGAACTTGGGTGCGGCCTGCGCGCCAGCGCCCAACAGGCCATCGAGCAAGATCGGGCGCAGCACGGCCTTGATGTCGCCTTGTGTGTTCTCAAATGCCCGACGCGCTTTTTCCACAATGGCGGGTGGCGCAGCGTCGCCCAAAAATCGGCGCGCCAGCTTGGCGGCGATAAATGCCGCGGTGGCGGGGTGGCCGGCCAGCCGGTCGAGCGCGCGTTCGGCTTCGCGCTGGCCATCGGGCGACAGCAGCAGGCCGAGCACGGTCTTGGGCTGGTCATCGTGCTGGGTGGGGTCAAAGGTGAACTGCCCACGCCATAAGTGCTGCTTCACCGTCCAGCCGGTCAGCGCGCGGGCCAGCTCCATGACGTCAAGCTGGGTATAGCCGCCGTTCACGCTCAGCGTGTGCAGCTCCATCACCTCGCGAGCATAGTTTTCGTTTGGGGCGCCCTTGATGTTGGCCTGGTTGTCGAGGTAGGTGAGCATGGCGGGCGAGTGCGCTGAGGCCCACAGCAAATCGTGAAAGCGGCCCAGGGCGTGCGGGCGAATGACTTCGCGGTCATCCACGGTTTTGAGAAAGTAGCAGTCGCCCTTCTCCACGCTGATGTTGAAGTGATCAGTCCAGAACTCCGCCAGGCCCTCGAAGAGCTGCCGGCGGCTGTAGACCTGGCGCATCAGGGTGGCCTGGCGCAGCTCGGCGGGCACGCCAAGACGGTCCACCTCATCAGGTAACTTGGAGCTGCGATCGGCCAGATCGGCGGCGCTCATGTTCAACGTCTCGAACTGTCGCAAACGAACCTCGGCCGGCCGGTCGTCCAGCGTCTCGGGCGCCAACTGTTCCTCAATCCAACCCGCCAGGCCGATTGCGGCGGCTCGTTCGCGTTCCGCCAGCCGTGGGCCAAAGGTCAGCCGGCTCAGCGCGGTGAAGACTGCGCTGCCGAGCGCCGGCAGGGGCCCGGTCAGATCGGGCTCGGGCTGGCCGCCCAGGTGGGCGTAGGCCGGGGCGCAGGCGGCTACCACGGCGCTGGCGCTCACCAGGCCGGCCAGCCGCAGAAAATCTCGACGCGTCAACTGCCGGGAAGGGGGCACGGGGCCGCCTTATTGGAGCGGGCTGGCGCTGGCCACAGCGGCCGGCAGGCTCGCCTGGACGCGGGCCTGCGCCGGCACAGAGTGGAGCAGGGCGAAAACGGTGGCGCCCAGTGATGTGACAGCCATGAGCGGGATCGCCACGAACCAGCCAAGCACCGGGAACGCGGCCGCCAGTTCCAGCGCGACCGTGGCGCGCACGAAGGCGGCCAGCGCCGAGAGGCCGGGGCTGGCCTGCTGCATCTGGCCGGCCATCTTGCCAGCCAGGCCGGCGGCGCCCAGGCTGGCAAAGCCCAGCGCGCCGACGATGAGCACGTAGGCGGCCAGCTTGGCCGGGCCGAAGGGCAAGGCCAGCAGCACCACGATGGGCACCACCAGCAGCGCCACCAGCACGCCGCCCAGCCAAAAGCAGCGCCAGGGGGAGAGCTCGAGCCGCAGCGTGGCGCGCGCCAC
>JAYTFQ010000639.1:0-10809 GCA_043734225.1 Anaerolineales bacterium
GGTACAAATCAACATAATCCACACCCAGGCGCTTGAGCGAGGCATCCATGCCGCTCATGATGTGCTTGCGGCCCAGGCCGCGCATATTCGGCTTGTCGCCCATAGGGTTGAACACCTTGGTCGCCAGCACCACCTCATCCCGCCGGGCAAAGTCGCGCAGGGTCCGGCCAGTCACTTCTTCGCTGACGCCTTGCGAGTAGATATCGGCGGTGTCGAAGAAGTTGATGCCCATTTCCAGGGCCTGCTTCACAAACGGCCGGCTTTCGTCCTCGTTCAGCACCCACTCGCGCCAGGCTTTGCTGCCGTAGGTCATCGTCCCCAAGCACAGCCGCGACACTTTCAAGCCGGTGTGGCCCAGGTTCACGTAGTCCATCATCGCCTCATGGGTTGATCTTGAACACGACCCCGTCGCCGGTGCCCTGCACGTCGGGGAAATAGGTCTCACGCGCCTGGGTCGGGATCACCTGGTAAGTGCCCGGCAGCGAGGCGTGCATCACATACGTGTATTCGTAAGTGCCCTTGGGCAAAAAGCTGGCAAAGAGCACCACCTTCTCGTCGCGCAGGTCGGTGTTGGAGAACCACCACCAGCCCCAGCCATAGTACAGCGGATCCTTGGGGTCTAGCGCGGGCGGCTGGCCGACCACCGAGGTGGTTTGCAGGCTGGTATCCACCGCCTCGGCGCCGGCCGGCAGCGGGTCTTCCAAGGTCACATAGTACAGGTCGTTCGGGGCCACCAGGCTGACGCGGACTTCAATATCCTGGCCGGCCTTGGCCTCCGTGATGATCTGGCACTCGGGCTGGTCCTGCCCGCCGCAGATGTCGGTCTTCAGCCGGTATTGGCGCGAAACGCTGATGCCGCGATTGATGGCGCGCACATCGCCCACCGGCTCGTAGACGTTGAGATTGGCGGTGTAGTACAGCCGGCCGTCGCCCGCCCCGCGGCTGATGGTCAGCCGGTTGGCCTGGTCCTTGAATAAATCGGCCACGGCCACGTGCAGCTGCACCGGGTTGGTCAGGTTATCGGCCTTGACCGTGCCAGAGCTCAGGCTCTGGCCGTTCAGGTCCACCTTGTAGTCGTACTTGCCCTTTAGCTCGCCGCTGACCGCCACCCAATCGGTCAGCCCGATAAGAGCCCAGGCAGTTTCCTGGGTGGTCTGCCAGGCGGTGGCCTTGCGGGCCAGCATCAGCCAGCGCACCACGTTCGGAATCAGGTTGTTGCCGGGGTCCAGGGTCACCAGCGCGTCGAGCACGACGGCGGTAGAGCGCGTATCGGTGTTCATGTTCAGCCAGTCGCGTGTCTGTTCTTCCCAGTGCGCCCCGCCGGCCGAGACGATGGCGGCGTTGTTGATGTCCGACAGCAGCGTTTTAGGCCGAGAGTTATCGGTAGGATCGAGCTGGTGCAGGGCCAACGCCAGGTAAGCCCGCGCATAGGTATCCAGGCGCTGGCGAGCATCAAACAGCTGCACCGTCGCGCTGGTATCCCCCTGCCCGGCCTCGGCCAGGGTGAGCAGGATGAAGGCTTGCCGGTTGAGCTTCCAGTTTTCGGTCGTATTCACGCTGCCGGGCTGCACCAACTGCTCGTGCAGATAGGCCACGCCGTTTGCCAGGACACCCGGCGTGACGGCAAAGCCCGCCTGCTGGGCCTTGACCAGCCCAAAGACCACATAAGCGCTGATAAAGGCATCCGAGTCGTTGCTGCTCCACCAGCCCCAGCCGCCATCCACATGCTGCAGCGCGTACAGCCGCTGCAGAGCGCTGTTCACCTGGGTCGTCAGGTCGCTTTCGAGTGTGGCGCTGCCCTGGCCCAGCTTCTTCAGCGTTTGGAAGGTGAGCACATTCGGCAAGAAGCTCGATACGATCGACTCGGTGTCCTCATTCGGGTTGGCCTTGAGCGAGTCGAGCGCGCCGGTGAAGCCGGCGGCCAGCGACGGATCGAGCTGCACATCCAGGCTGCCCTGGGTGGCATCGAAGCGCCGCGGCAGGCTGATCGATTCCAGCCGTGAGTCGGCAGCGTCTAACTGGCCAGATGTGCTTGTCGTCGAGGGCGCCGAATACTTATAGATCGGCAGCAGTTGATCTGGCGGGATGCCCACGGTCGGCTTGGAGGCGTCTTGCAGGCCGCCGCCGGCGACGCTAAAGGTCAGGTTGGCGGCCGCGGCGTCCAGAGCGGTGACGTTCCAGTTGACGTTGGCCCGGTCATTGGCCTTCACCGTCACCACCTGGCTCTCCGGCGAGTTGAGCGTCACGCCGGTGCCAGTCAGGGTGACGGTGGCCTGGATGTCGTTGGCGGTGTTGTTGTTAATCTCCGCCCCGAGCTGGGCCTGGTCGCCGACCACAAAGAAGCGCGGCGTGGTCGGCTGGATCAGCAAATCCTTGCTGGCCACGATGTCCACAGTGCCCTGCCCCACCAGGGTGTCCTGGGCGGTCAGGCCGCGCGCGTCCAGCCGCCAGGTGGTGAGGTTGTCGGGCAGCTTGACCGAGACGGTCGCCTGACCCTTGTCGTCGGTGACGACGTTGGCGCTCCAGAAAGCGGTGTCCAGGAAGTTGCCGCGCACCTGGTCAAACCCGCCCTCGGCCCCGCCGCCGCCGCCCTTGGCATGGTCGGCGGCCACGTTCAGCCGGTCCACCCCCAGGGTCAGGCCCAGGCTGGTGCGCACACTCAGCCCCGCTTCGCCATAGAAGGCATTCAGGATCGGGCTGGAGTTGGGCGCCGACAGCGACAGCACAGCCAGGTCGACCACGCCGATGGAAAACTCGGCCTGGACCGGCTTGCCGGCGTAATCGGTGGCCATGAGCTGGTAGGTGACCGTATCGCGCGGCCCAACCTTGGGCTTGTCGGGCGTCAGCGTCAGTTTGATTTGCTGCTGCTCCGGGCTGACCGTGAGCTTGAGCGTTCCGACTTTGAAGGACGGGGCCGGGTTGTTGGCATCCACGCCCTTAACCAGCACCACCGACACAAACACATCTGGGGCGAAGGCGGCGGTAATAGGTAATTTGTAAACGGTGCTGTTCCCCGTGAGCTGCAGCACCTCTTTGGTCAAGATGCGGCCGCGCTCGACGGTGACCAGGGCCGTGGCCGCGCCCTGGAACGGCGACGGGATGAGAATCTCAGCCGTGTCGCCTGGTTTGTAGGACTTGCGGTCCGCCACCAGGTTCAGGCGGTCGTTGTTGTCCTGGCGCCAGGTGACAAAGTCGCTGGCCGCGACCCACACGATGGTGGAAGAGGCGATCTTGTGGCCATCGGTGTCGGTGCCGGTCACCTTCACCTGATAGGTGCCGCCCTTGGGGGGGGTAAACGTGCCGCTGGCCTGGCCGTTAGCATCCGTGGTTACGTCCTGGCTGGAGAGCTCGGTGTCTTTGACGTTGCAGGTCCAGGTATTGGCGCCGGTATCCGGGTTCTTCTCCAGGGCGCAGTTCCACTGATGGTCGTTGTAGACCACGTGCAGCGCCTGGTTGGGGGCCGGGTTGCTGTGCCAATCGACCGTCAGCAGGTTCACCTTGAGCGGCTGGCCGGCCTGGCCGACGTACTGGTCCGGCCGCACGCCGATGTAGAACTTGCCCTGGTGCACGATCACCTGGACGCGGCCGGAGACCTGCTGGCCGTTGGCATCGGTGACCGTGGCCTCGACCGTGTAGAGCTGGGATAGGCTGGCGTTCGACAAATCCGCCGGGACATCCAGGCTGGCATGGCCCTTCTTGTCGGTCTGGCCGTCCTTCTCGGAAATCAGGCGGCCAAAGGTGCCATACACCGGGCCGGTCTGGTTGGCCGACCAGTCAAAGTCATAAAAGTCATAGTAGCCCTGGCCACTGTAAGGATAAACGTAATCCGCCGACAGCACCGACCAATGCACCTGGGCATTGGAGACCGGCCCGCCAAAGAAGAAGCTGGCATCCACGGTCACTGGGATGGTGCTGCCCTGAGTGGTCTCCGATAGCGGCGAGGCCACCTGCACCTGGAAGCTGGGCTTCACGTACTGCGCCACACTAAAGGAGACAAAGCCAAACTGCTGTTCGCCGCGCGAGAGCGTGAGATTGTAAAAGCCCAGGCCGGCCTGCGGAGCCAGTTGGAACTGGCCGGCCAGCGTGCCAAAAGAGTCCGTCTTGAAGGTGTCCGTGTATACTTGCTGACCCTGGTCGTTGGTAATCGAAACAAACAGTGGATCAGCCGAGGGCAGGCTGAAGCGGGCGTCGTCTTCGCTGCGCAGCGCCGCCTTGAAAAAGACCACCTGTCCCGGCCGGTAGATGGGCCGGTCGGTATAAACATAGGCGCGGGTGGGATGCGGGTAGTAGTCGCCGTTCAGGCCGAAATCCCACGGGTCGATGCCGGTCGACCAATCCGACAGGCCGACTGAGAAGCCGGTGGGCCCCGAGCCGCCCTGGGTCAGCGCGTAAACCTGGGTCCACAAATCCGGCCGGGCCGGCAAATCGACCTGTAACAGGCCACTGGCGTCCGTCTGGCCGTCGGCCAGCTTCTTGAAGTTCTCGTCATACACCGTCACCGGCAAGTTCGGCAGCGGCTGGCCGCTGTTCAGATCGGTGGCCCACACCACGGCTTGCTTAAGCGCCAGCTTGATGGTGAGATTGGCCCCGGAAACGACCAGGATCTGGTTCTGGTTGCCGGGCAAACCGGCGCCGATCATGCGCAGATAGTACAAGCCGGGCGGCAGCGCCCCGCCCTTGTCGCGGGCCACGGGCACACGGGTGAGCACGTGCTCGTTGAGCGAGTTTTGCAAGTTGGTCGACCAATGCCGTACGAGATCGGCATTGTCAGGATTGTATTTCTGGCTGGCGTTATAGCTGTCCGGCCCGGTCAACGCCGCGAACTGAGGCAGCGACAGCTTGTACAAATTAAAGATGGCCTGGTTCAGATTGAGACTGGTGACGTACAACACCGTGTCGGAATAGGCGTTGTAGGTTCCCACCGGCCCCTGAGAGTTGAAGAAAATCTCTGGCGGCAGCGCGGCGGTGTGGAACTTGACCGTCTGGCCCTTCGCAATCGGGTTGCCGTACGGGTCCTTCATGCCTGGGCCGAGGGTGACCACATAATCGAGCGAGGGCTGCAAATCCCAGCCCAGGAAAAAGCTATGGTCGCTGTCGCTCCAACTGGTGTAGACCTGGGTGGGCTTGGGCTGGATGTCAATCTGGGCTTCCAGCGTGGTCACATCCATCGGCGAGCTGAAGAAGATGCGGAAGCCGCTACGCGAATCGGCCGACTGGTCGCCGTTGGAGGGGCTGGTGGATAGGATCGCCGGCGCCTTGACGGTGTTGAACAGGACCGTATAAGCCGTCCCGAGCTGGGCGCCGCCGGCAGTCTGGGCGCTGGCATCAAGCGAGGCCTGCAGCTTGGCCTCCAGGGGCAGATGCTGGGCGGGGTAAAAGCCCATGGTCAGATCATCGTCCGACCACCTGATCTGGCCGGCGATGTCGGCGCCGCCGCCCTGGGGCTGTAAATGAAAGCTGGCCTGGATCGAAGCATGATCCATCGGCTGATTGAAGGTAATGCTGATCGGATCGGTCAGCGCGATATTATCGGCATTGAAGGCCGGGATTGACGACAGCACCGCCGGCGCCTGGGTGCCGAAGTGCCAGACGAAATCGTCTTTGAGCAAGCCGCCGGTGGTGTCTTGCAGGCCGGCCGCCACGCGCGCGGTGTAAGTCTGGCCGCCGGCCATGGGTTTATCGGGGCGGAAGATGTAGATGCTGGTATTAAGCCATTCGCCTTTGCCGCTGACGGGCGGGTCCAGCACCAGCGGGTTGGGCAGCGTGGCCTGGTCCTGCAGCGACGTCAGCGCCACCACCGGGCGGTTGAACATGACCGTAATGGCCGAGCGCACCTCGGCATCCACGGCGTCCGGCGCCGGCAGCACCTGCGTTATTTCCAGAAAACCGACCGTATCGGCCTTGAACGAGATCGGCGCGGGCAGCGCCAAGCCGGCCGCATTCTTGGCCGTGTTTTGAATCGTGACCGTATACTGCGCAGCGCGCTGCAGCGTGGCGCCAGGCTTAAACTGGACGGTGGCCGGGTCGGGCCAGCTAAAGCTGCCCTGCACGGCCGGCTGCACGGAAAAAGCCGCCTCCACCGAGGGCTTGTCCATGGCGCCGTCGAAATAGACGGTGATATTGCCTGTGGGCGGCAGCTCATCGCCCTGCACAGGCGTGTAATCGATCACGCGCGGCGCGATGGGCGGCAGGGGTGTGGGGCTGACCGCGGCGGTCGGCGCCTGGGTGGGGGCCGAAATGGTGGGAAGGCTGGTTGGCGCGACGGCCGGGCCGGTGGCAGTGGGCGCCGGGCCGCTGATATTGCAGGCCAGCGCGGCAATCAGCAGCAGGCAGACTGCGACCCAGGCCCTGGGATAAGGTCGAGCAGACATTGGGAAACTCCTATGCCCCGCGATTGAGCATCCAGAACACGGCGCCCGGCTGAAATGGTTAGCCCCGCTGCCGCGGCTTAGCCGGCGCGAGACGAGTGCCAGCAGCGCTCGGCAGAGCCTGGGCTGAGGATGGGACGAAAACGAACGGTTAAAGGTTCCGTCGGCTGATTATACAACCGGACTCGGCGGCGCCGGCGCCGCCCAACAGGGCCTCCGGCGCTAGCGCGTCACCCACTCATTTGGTTGCGGACTCATAATCCAGCGACCATTGAAAGGTCAGCGCGGTTTCCAATGGCGTCAGGGTAAAGCCTTTGACGTACGGTTTCACGACCACATCGCTCAGGCGATTGATCCACGGGATAACAACCACGTCTCCCAGCAGCCGATTTTCCACCTGGTGATAGAGCGCCAGCCGCTGGCCGACATCGATCGCGGTGCGGGCCAACTCCAGCCAGGTGTCTACCTCTGAATCGCTGTAGCCCGACACGTTGAAATCGCCGCCGCTGTGGAACAGGGTATCCAGAAAGTTTTCGGGGTCGGGATAGTCGGCGCACCAGCCATAGGTGAGCACATTGCCGTGCTGGGCGCGAGCGGCAGCGTCGTAATCGGCCGGGTCGAGCTGTTTAATCTGCACCTTGAGGCCCAGGTTCTGGCGCCACATCTCGGCCACGGCCGTGAGGTAGGCGCTGGGCTGGCCGCCACGGCCGGGCTCATTCAGCACGAGCACTGGCACATTGCCGGCGTATTTCGAGCGCGCCAGGGCGGCCCTGGCCGCGCTGGCGTCAAACGCGAAGCGCGGCAGATCGGTGGCAAAACCGGGCATCCCCGGCGGCAGGATACTATCCGCGCGCACGGACACGTCTTGCGCCAAGCGCTGGATGAGCGTGTCACGGTCGAGCCCCAGGGCCAGCGCCTGACGCACAGCCGGGTCATCCGTCGGCGGGTGGGTGACGTCGATTAGCAGCATATTGGTGCACATCGTGGTGGTGGCTTGCCACTCGGCGTGCAGTGGATCCGCGGCGCTGCGCACGCGCAGCACATCGTTGGGCCCCACGGTGGCCACGTCCACGTCGCCGGTCTGATAGGCGGCCAGCGGCGTGCCGCTCAGGTCTTCGCGGTACACCAGGTAGGGAATACGGGCCTGGTCGTGATAGGCCAGGTTGCGCTCGAAAACCAGCGCCTTACCCGTCAGGTTCTCCTTTAACTCATACGGGCCGCTGGCGTTCGGCTGAAACATCCATTTATCGGTTGAGCCGGCCACGTTTTTGCTGTCGACCACGAAAGCGGTGGGATAGGTGAGCTTGGCCAGGAAGTAGGGCCGCGGACCAGCCAGGCGCACCACGAGAGTGCGCGCATCCACCGCTGTCAGGCCGCTGATCTGGTTGGCCTTGCCGGCCAGTTTGTCTTTCACCCCCACAATATCGCCCAGGTAGATGCTCGTGGTGTCCGACTTGGTCTTGGGGTCCGCCGCGCGCTCCCAGCTATATTTGACCGACTCGGCCGTGAGCGGCGCGCCGGATTGAAACCTCAGGTTCGCGCGCAGTGTGAAGGTGTAAACGTCGCCAGCCGGGCCGGTGACCCAACTCTCGGCCAGATCGGGCAAAATCTGCAATTGGGGGCCGAGCCGCACCAGGCCGCTGAACAGCAGCCCAACATAGCCGCTGGCGCCGCCGTGCGTGATGGCCGGATCCAGCGACGATGCCGATGGGTCGAAGCCCGCCACCACCAGCGTCTGCTGGCGCGGCAAGCCATACAAGTCGTGGTTCAGGTGCAGGCTGGCCAGCACCTGCGTGACGACCTCGCCATTGTCGGCGGCGGATTGGTCTAATCCGATGACGGCAATCAAATAGCGCCGGTCCCCCGCCACGGCCCGCGATATCCGCAAGGTGAGCTGGCGGCCCTTTGTGTCGGCGCCGCTATATTGAGTGGTCTCTGCGCTGACCCCATCCGCCAAGAGGACCGGCGCCGCCGTGGTCTGTTTCAACTTGACCGAGGCGCCAAAGCTGCTGACGAAATCGTCCGCCTCCGCTTGAAACGTTGGCGTGCCGGGCACGCTATCGTGCGCGACCAGGAAAGTCAGGTCGTTGGCGCGATTCGCTAGCACAACGCTGTCGGTATCTTCTTGCAGAACGTGCCAACCAGTCGGGTAGGTCAGGTCAAAACCCGCAGTCTGGTGGGCGTAATAGCCGCGCGGGGTCGGCGAGGGCAGCGGAGTCGACGTGGCGCTGGGCAGCGGGCTGGGCGTGAGGGTGGCAGTCGGCGTCGACGTTGTGGTGGCCGTGGCGGTGACGGTCGGCGTTAGCGTGAAGGTGGCCGAGGCGGCCGGCGAGGCTGTGGCCGTTGGCGCCGGGGTAGCGGTTGGCGGCGCGAAGGTGCTGCACGCCAGCAATATCAGCGGCAAACCGAACAAGATCCGCCGGATCATGCTTTGCTCCGCAAGCGCCAGACACCCAGCGCGCCCAGGCCAAGCATCAGGGCGCACAGCAACACGCCCGCGCAGCCCAGCAACCAGGGCGCCCACGTCATCTGGCCGCTAAGGGCGCTCGTCGCGGTTGGCGCCGGCGCGGTTGCCGAGGCCGGCGCCCGGCTGCTGGTTGGCGCGGCGGCGACCGCGCGCGGCGATGGGCCGGCCACGGCCGCGAGCGTGGCCGGTGGCGCGAGTGTGGCAGTGGCCGCCGCGCTGGCAATCGGCACGGCCGTCCACAGTGGCAGGGTGGGCACGGGCGTGTTGGCGCCCGCTGTGGCCGCCGGCGCCAGGGTGGCCAGCGGCGGGGCGCCGTGAGCAACCCGCCAGGCAGAGTCCAGGCCATCCGTATCCAGCCCATAGACCTGGCCCAAGGCAGCGTCAATCGGGCTGCCGGACTGCATGGTCGTAAGCAAGGTCGACAGATGGTCGGCGCCATAAGTATCGATCAGATAGCGCACCGCCTGGCCGCTGCGAGTGTAAGACAGGTTGGCCTGAGTCGCATCCGCCTGGAAACCATTCGCCAGCGAGCGCAGGCTGGGGAGCGCCCCGCCCTGCAAAGCTAAGCTGAGACTGGCCAAATCCGGCGACGTGGCCGGCCCTTGCGCCACCACTGCCAGGCCCTCGTTGAGCCAGGTGGGCAGGCTGATGCCGCGGCAATTGAAGACCAACGTGCCTACCACCAGGTGCGCCAGCTCATGCGGGATCACCGTAGCCGCCCAATCATTCTCGCCCGGCGCGATACCGATGACGGTCAGGTCATATTCCGGATAGGCCACGCCGCCAGTCCATTCCGGCACGTACACCAGGGCGCCGCGCACGGCCTGCGCCGAGGGGTAGATGATCAACTGGACGGCGCCCACCGGGCGCACGCCCATCTGGCGGTTCAAGCGATCTAGACTGGTGAGCGCTCTATCCAGCAGTTGCGCGCCAAAAGCCTGGCTGCCTTGTGACCAGGTGACCGTGACCGATTGGCGGGTCAGGCTGCGCCAGTCATAGGCGTCATCGGTAATGGTGCGGGTTTGCCGGGGCGTGAGCAGGTGGTCGCCCGACTCGTCGAGAACATCCCACTGCCACCAAACCTGAGCGCCCGGCGGCAGGCCGCCCAGGCTGGCGAAGGAGAGCTGCCAACTGACGTTAATCGAGGCCGATGAGGTAAACGAGATGGATTGCTGCGCCTGGCTGTCATCGCAGGCATGGCCCAGCAGGCCATACTCTAGCGTGACATGCGTGATAGGCCAGGTGCTGTGCGCCTGAAGATGGAAGGTGAGGTCGACCGGGAAATGGACCGAGGCGCTATTGCCCACCGCCTGGAGGCCGGTTTGAGCCAGCGCCGGGCGCGCCCACATGCCAGACAACAGCACGATCAGGCCCAAACGGCGAAGCAAAGACATCAACACCCCCTCAGTGGGAACGTGGTTATCGTTTTTTGGCGCCTATCCAGACAGTGCGAGGCAGCAGTATAGCATGGGGCAGGCGCGCTGAAATGCCAGGCGGCTTAAATCAAAGCCGCCCAGGACAGTAGCCCTGGGCGGCTGGCGCTTCCTAAAACAACTGGCCGATTCAGCCGGCGGCGCCCGGACGGCGTGCCGCGGCGAAATCCAGGATCTTGGCGGTCATCTGGCCGTAGTCATAACCGGCCACGCGCGCTGAGCGGGCAAAGCCGCCTTCCATTGTAATATCCGGGTTGGCGTTGACGTCCAGCACGTAGGGTACCCCATTGCGGATGCGGATATCCACGCGCCCGTAGTCACGCACCCGCAGGGCCCGGAAGGCGTTCAAGGCCACCTTCTCGATGCGGCGCTTCAGCACCGGGTCGATGGGCGCCGGGCACTGCACGCCCGTCAGGCGATAGGCGTCCGACTCAGGGTTCCACTTGGCGTCGAAGCTGCACAGGCGCTCGTGATAATCGTCAAACACTGAATAATCAATCACGGCCAGCGGCAGCACCGTGAGCTGATCCCCGCCCCAAAT
>JAYTFQ010000640.1:0-2416 GCA_043734225.1 Anaerolineales bacterium
TGTTCCGAGAGGCGACAGGCGCTCTTCTTTATATTACGTCGGCGGCTGTTGTGGGGTCAGCGCACGTCCAAGGCGCGGTGGGGGCGGGCGGCCGGCCAGGCCGGGGCCGGCGCGGCCGCCTCGGGCATGCCCGGCTCGGGCACATCCAGCCGCTGCACGATCTTGGTGGCGGCCGGCGGCAGGTGCAATTGCGCCAGGCCAAACTCTTTTTCGGCCAGGGTAATCAGCAGCTCTTCGGGCGATTCGCCCGGCGCCAGGCTGTAGACGCGTTCCTTGAACATGGCGGCGATCTGGCGGGCCGTGGCCTCGTCCAATTGGTAGTAGCGGATTTCTTTCAGGAAGTAATGGATGATGTTCCAGCCGGACAGCGGCCCGAGCAGGATTTCGGTCTCACTGACGCCAAACTGGTCGAGCGGATGGGCCTCGTACGAAGCGGCGCCGCGCAGGACGGCGTTTTGGTGCACGCCGGCGGTGTGGGTGCGGTTAGTCAGGCTGACCGGCTCCTGGGGCGGCACCAACATCTTGAGCTTGTCGGCCACCATGACGTTGGTGGGGTACGAGCCGCGCAGATGGTAGCCTTCCAGCTTGTCGTATTCATGGTCGATGTGCAAATTGAACAGCAGCGCGGTGAGCGAGGTGATGCCCGAGCGCTCGCCGATGCCGCATACGGTGGTGTTGACGTAGCGCAGGCCCTGGCCGACGGCGGTGAGTGCGTTGATCAGCGATAGGCCGCGGTCATCGTGGAAGTGGCCCTCCAGCGGCGTGTGCGGGTAACGGGTGCTGAGGGCCCACACGCGCTCGGCTACCACGGCCGGCGTGGCCACGCCCACTGTGTCCGGCATGCCCAGCCGGTGCACCAGCGGCGCGATCTCGTCGTAGACGCGGTA
This sequence comes from Anaerolineales bacterium, assembly GCA_043734225.1. GTDB lineage: Bacteria > Chloroflexota > Anaerolineae > Anaerolineales > UBA6663 > JAYTFQ01. The sequence continues at coordinate 888 of JAYTFQ010000640.1, forward strand.
GAGATCATCCAGGCTGGTGCGAAAGGCATCTTCGCCGGAGAAGCGCACGATCAGGTGCGGGTGGTTGCGGCGCACATCTTCCAGCAAGGCGCGGGCGGTGGCCGCCAGGTGCTCCAGGTCGCTGCCATGGTTGAACTGGCGCGACTCGGGCGAGGTGCCGAAGTAGAAGTTGAGCCCGTCGGCCCCGGCGGCGATGGCGCTTTCCACGTCGCGCGGGTGGCAGCGCACATGGGCCAGCAAGAAGGTGTAGCCCTTCTGCGTCACCAGCGCGTCGCGCACGGCGCGCAGCGCGCAAAAGTCATCGCGCTCCTGCGGGCTGACCACCGGAGCGAACAGCTCCACAAACTTGACGCCATAAATGATCAGCGCGCGCAGAATTTCTTCCTTGTCGGCGCGGGTGAAGAAATATTTGTGGTGGTCGTGTAGCAGCGAGGTCTGCTGGCCTTCGCGCAGAGTCGAATCAATCACTTCCAACGGGCGCGGGCGATACTCGGCGTAACGATCGGTCTCGGACATGATCAGGTGAAGCTGCCTCCGCGTGCCGGGTCAGTCACGGCTCAAAAAAGAAGGCCTCTCGGGTGGAGAGGCCTTGGGCTGGCAAGTGATGCGCGCGCTGACGTTCATCGCACCGCTATGCCAAAGCGCCGAAGGCCGTTGGAGACGGCTTCGGTGATGGCAGGCCGGGCTTGGCGAAATGCAAATCGCGCATGTCGTGCAACATAACACGCCCGCGCACAGGAGTCAATATGTAATCGACGATTCTGGCCTTAAAATATGGTGAGTGATGCAGGCGCGGACTTAACCAAACAGGAGACGACAATGCCGATCAACCGAGTGTCCACCGTGTGTGTGTTTGTCAGCGATCAGGAGCGAGCCAAAGCGTTCTATGTCGACCAGCTTGGCCTTGAGCTGCGCACCGACCAGCCGTTGTATCCGGGCGCGGCCTCGCGCTGGATCGCGGTGGCCCCACGCGACTCGGCCACCGAGATCATCCTTTACCTGCCCGACCAGAATTGGGATCACTACCGGCAGGTGGTGGGCAAGTCGCAGGCCGTCACGCTGGATGTGACCGTGATGGAGCAGACCGCCGCCGACCTGAAGGCCCGGGGCGTGCAATTCGTGCAGGAGCCGGATGCCCAACCGTGGGGCACGTATGCCACTATCGCGGATTCGGAGGGCAATCACATTTTGCTGGTGCAGCAGCCGGCGCGGACCTAAACCCGCGGCCACCTTACTCCCGTTTGTTTCACTCCGGGGATCTGCGACCTCAATGGGAAGGGGGTGCCCCTAGGTCAGAGGTGTGCCGCGAGAGGCCCATTCCCTCCGGGCGCTGCTCATGACAGCGTGCCATCAGGACTGGGAGGAAGGCCCATCCCCTACGGGGCGCGTTGCGTCCGGGCGCCACCGTGACGTTTGGTCCAAGGCACCGAATTCGCGCTCAGAGGTTGTGAATTTATCGCGTCCCAACATCGAATTCGCGGGCCTTTTGTCATTTGGGCGCAAAAAATCTGCGGGAAATTGAATAAATT
>JAYTFQ010000641.1:0-13520 GCA_043734225.1 Anaerolineales bacterium
ACGGCAGCGCGCTGGCTGCCGGGCCGGCGGTGTCGCCGGGAGCTGGCATGACCGTGTCAGACGGCGTCCCGGTGACGGTTTGGGCTGCCTGAGTGGTGCCACCGGCCAGAAAGAAGAGGCTGAGCGAAAGGGTGGCGATGGTCAGGAGTGATGCTAAGCGGCGTGCGTGGAGGTTGGGCATGAACTCGTTTATTTGCTTTCGATCTCAGGTTCGAACTAGCGAGCAGCCGCCAGATCGTTAACGGCGGCAGCGGCACGTTGGGCCAAATCTGGTCGGCCTTGCGTGCCCCACCACCAAGTGTAGACACTCATTTCGTTTGATGCTTCTGGCACCTGTTTTAGCAGCGGCCGAGCCGCTTGAAGATCTCCGGTCCAAACATAAGCATAGGCCAGAGTCTTGGTGATTCCGCGGTGACCCGGTTCGGCCGGCTGCGCCGAGGCCAGCCGCGCAACCGCGGAGGCATAGTCGCGCTGTTCGCCCGCCAACAAAGCGAGCCGGTAGCGGGCGGTCTCGTTGGATGGGTCAATGGTCAGCGCGCGGTCAAATTCGGGCTGAAGCGCGCCCAGGCGTTCGGCTGCCTGGCCAGTGCTCCAGGTGTTGGTTGGCCAGTTCTCCAACTGTACGCGGGCAAACGCCACCGCGCCCAGGTTGGCGTACCAGGCCGACAGCCAGCTATGCCAGGTGAGCAGGCCAAAGACCCCCACGACCGCAAACACGGCCGTCGACCACACCAACCAGCCAGGAAGACGCCGCGCCACCGGCCTGGGTTTCGATTCTGCCAACTCGGATTGCGGTGGGCTGATCGAAGCAGCCGGCCCGCCAACTGCCAGCCCGGCTGGAATGAGCCAGGCCAGGGCGATGCGGCTGGCGACAAGCGTGCCATCACCCAAGGCCTGCAGGCTGAGGACCGCCAATCCCAGGACGCCGGCAGCCACCAAAACATCGTGCTCGGCGGCCGGTTGGCGCAGGCGGCGCAGACCTAACCAGAGCCCGGCGGCGATGACACTCACGAAGCCAATCAGTCCGGGCCAACCTTGCTCGACCAGGATATTCAGATAGGCATCGTGAGCATGAGTCAGATAGAGATTAGGGACGGCAAGAATGTAGGTGGAATAAAGGCCGGGAAAGGCCGCCAATCCACCGCCGGTGAACGGCGTGGCTTGTGCCAGGCGCCAGACCTGGCCATACAACTCAGTGCGGCTGATGGCGCTGTTGGGTCCGGGTAGCGAGCCGAGCGCCAGAGTGACCCCATTGGGAGCGGCCAGAGCCAGTAGCACCAATGCCGCTATGCCAGCAGCCACACCCGTCCCGAAAATTGCCAGGCGATGTTGGCTCTGGGCCAACCGCCCGGCCAACCACCACCAGGCGGCTAGGCCGGCGGCTCCGGCTAAGCCGAGCGCCGAGGCGCGCGACTCAGTCATCACCAGGCCAGCGCCGATGGCCACGGCGCTCAACCCGGACAACGCAACCAGCAAGCGGCCAGCCCAGCCGGCGCGGCGCCAACCTGCCAGCCCCGTGAGTGTTTGGATCACTGAGACGGGCAACACCAGCACCAATAGATTGGCGACCACATTGGCGTTTGGCTGGTACAGATGTAGCGCCGGCATGTGCCGGTTGAACCACCGTCCGACCCGGCCGATGATGGCGAATTTCGCTGGCGCGTTGGTCCAATCGTGCTGGCTGGCGAAATAGACCGCCAGCGCAACGGCGACAATGCCCAAGAGATAGGCAAATAAGTGGCGGCTGGTCCGGGGGCTGTTAGCGATCAGAAAATAGATGCCGACGGCGCCTAAAAATAGATCCAGCCTGGCCTGGGCCACTCCCTGGCTGGGAGCGGCCCACAGCCCGACCAGGGCCGTCAGCAGGAATAGCAGCAATGGCCATTCCAGGCCCGTGGCCCGGGTGGGTCGGCCTACTCGCAGCCAGCGCCACACCCAGGCCGCCAGCCACAACGGATAGCCGAGCACAATCACGCCCTGGGCGGGCCGCTCGCTGGCCCACAAAGCCGTCGCAGCGAGCACACAAACCCACTCAGCCGCCAGCAGAACGGTGCCGGCCCAGGCTGGCGCCCGTCCCAGCGGATGGGGCGCCGTCAAATTGTTGTCTGTCACGCGACCTGACTGATGGGGGCAACTGGAGGCTCAGCGCGCCCCGCGGCCGTCTGGTGAAAATCGGGGAACGTCAACCTCAATTGAAACGAGTCTAACCCTTGACCCAACCGAGGGTTTGCAGTCCGATGTCCAACCCGCTCTTCAGGCCCTGCCAGGTGTTCATCGACTTGAGCATGGTCATAATTGGCCCCGGCCGGAAGGCCCATTCACGGAAGGCGCGCTTTTGCCAATAGAGCAGGTCCTCGGCCTTGAGGTTTTCATAGTCCAGCACGGTTGCCTGGTCCATGTCCACCTCTTCCCAGTTGGTGCCAGAGCGAAACCAGTTATTCTCGACGACTTCAAAGAAGAAGGGTGTGCCGGGGTAGGGCGCCGCCACGTGAAACAAGGCAATGTCGAGCGGCAGCTTCTTCGAAATGACCATCGTTTCGTGGATGGTGCTAACCGTTTCGCCGGGCAGCCCAATTATGAAATAGCCCCAGTTCTTGATCCCAGCCTGCTTGGCCCAAGTGAGCGACTTTTGGGCTTGCTCCATTTTGTAACCCTTGTGGGCTTTCTTGAGGATCAACTCGTTGCCGCTTTCAATGCCCCAAGAAATGAGGATGCACCCGGAACGGCCCATCAGGCGCAGCAATTCCTCGTCCACATAATCCACCCGGCTGTTGCAAGTCCAGGTGATTTTAAGGTTCTCCTGAATGATGAGCTTGCACAGCTGCACCACCTGGTCGCGGTTGACGGTGAAGAGGTCCGCGTACATATGGATGTGGTGCACACCCAGGTCATGCAGCAGCCACATTTCTTCGATCAGCTTTTCGGGCGAACGCAGTCGAACGGAATTCTGGTAGCTGACGTGCTTAATGCAGTACTTGCACCCGGCCGGGCAGCCGCGGCTGGTGACGATGAAGGTGTACGGCCCCTTGATCATCGGCATGCGATATTTGTCGAGCGGGAGCAGATGATGATGCGGAATGGGCAAATCGTCCAGGCTTTTGAAGAACGGCCGGTCCCAATTCATCACAATTTCGCCCTGCTTGCGCCAGGCCAGGCCCTTGATACTCGACATCTGGGCCGAGCTGGGCATGGGGCGCACGTTCGCCGGCAATTGGGCTGGCATCACCGGCAGATTCATCAGGTCTTCAGCGGCGTGATGTCCATTGCCGTTGGCGCCAGCGCTGCTGGCGGTCCAGGCGGGGTGCCAGAGCGCATCAGACTCGCTCCACATGCGCCACATGCGCTGGTGGCCCTCGGGCGGTCGCCCGGTTTGGGCATTCAGCAGTTGGCCGCCCTCGGTCACGGTCCAGCGTCCACGGGTGGTCTCGACCGTGTCGATCAACTCGCGCAGCGTCATCTCGGGCTCGCCGCGCAGCACAAAATCCAGCGCCGGAAATTGCCGCAGGGTCTCGCGCGCCAACGGGGTGACGTGGGTGCCAAACGCCATGGTCATCGCGTCCAGGCTTTTCGCCAGAAAGACGCCGTACATGTCATTGGTCAGGGAGGGAGCGGTGACCTGGGTGAGGTAGTACAGCGCCCGGCGATCCTTCAGGAGTTCCTGGTATTCTGGCCAGCCCATGCCGGTAGCGATGGCGTCGACGATTTCCACTGAATAATCGGGCACCAACAGCGCCGCGAGCTGGGCCAGGCTGACCTGCGGCCAGATCATGTTCTCGCGGCTGCGCCGGCCCACGCGGTGTTGGCTGCGGATCCAGATGCCGCCATCCGGCGAGGGGGGATTCACCAGCAGAACGTCGACCTTGCTGGTGCGGCTGCGCGCAATGGCGCCGTTGCGCACAATCGCATCCGCATCCGGAAAGCGCGGCTCGGGCAGTTTAACAATTCGGCGTGTGCCGAGATTATCGCGTATTTCCGACGACATGTTCACTCGCTCCTTTAACTTGGGCTCACGCCACCGACAACGGCTTCGACACCGAGACCACCACCCGACAGATCACGCTGCGCGCGTATTTCTCGTTCGGATAGCTCTTCGAGTGTGCGCATGAGTATCCACGAAATAACCAACTGCAAGCCCACCAGGATGAGCAGGGCGCTGCTCACCAAATAGAACCACAACCGATCGATGGGCCAACCCTGGACGCCTAGGACAATAGTACCAAGCGATAGTATTACTCCGATGCCGCCAATGGTCAATCCCATCCAGCCGAATTGCCGGTCGAGCGGCGGGTCAAAAATTGGGCGGCCAAACAGGCCCATGCGCACCGGCCGTTTGCGAAAAAGGGCCACCAGATAGTTGAAGGTGGCGCCCAGGGCGAACAGGCTGACCCCAGCCACACCGGCCACCAGGGCCAGAAATAGACCGGCCACGCTCCACGGCCCCAGTGTGGTGACGCCCCGCAGGCGCGCCAGGGTGAGCGCCAGGCCAGCCAGCAGCGCCAGCCCCATGCCGGCCACGCCCAGCGTGCCAAGCACGCGCACCGGATTGTAGCCCAGCGCGGTCCAGATAATGGAGTAACTATAGCGCAGACCGTCGCGGACGACGCTCAATTTGGACCGTCCAACCCGCTCGCGGTAGGGGATGGGCACTTCAACCAGTTTGAGCCCCTCGTGGATGGCGCGCAGGCTCATGATGGGCGTGAAGTTGAGCCCATTGGGCAGCGGGTAAAGGGTGGGCAAAATCTCGCGCCGGATGACACGCATGCCGCTGGCGCTATCGCGCACCCGCTGGTCGCCCAACACGGTTATCAGGCTGGCGAACATCAAATTGCCAAACCGGCGCACCGCGGGCATCTCGCTGGCGGCGCCCCCCATGCGCGAGCCGATGACCACGTCCGCCCCAGCCAGGGCCTGGCGGCAAAGCTGCGGGAAATACTCAGGCGGGTAGGTGCCGTCGGCGTCCAGGAAGGCGATCAGGTCGCCGCGCGCTTCAGCCAGACCCGTTTTCAAGGCCGCGCCATAGCCACGGTTCTGGCCGTGACGCAGCAGGCGCACCCTGCCCGACTCTGGGTGGCGCTGGTTTGGAGCCAGGTAGGCCTCCACCACGGCCGCGGTCTGGTCATGCGAGCCGTCGTCAACGACGATGACTTCGAGGCAGGTCACCCCTTCTTTTTGCAGGGCGGCGCCCGTCGCCAGCACCCGGTCGACGATCGCGCCGATCCCGTGCTCCTCGTTTAGAGCCGGAATGATAATGGAGAGCGATGGAAGGCTATCGACCGGCATCGTCGGGCTCAAAGTAGACCTGCGGCCGCGGCCCATTGCCAGCCGGCCCAGCGCCGGCTGCGCGCAGCACGCGGGCCGGCACGCCGCCCACCACGGTGTGCGGCGGCACGTCGTGCGTCACGACGGCCCCGGCGGCCACCACCGCGCCTTGCCCTATTCTCACCCCATCGGTCACCACGGCGGCTGAACCCAGCCAGACATCGTCCTCGATGACAATGCCTTCGGCAGTGATACCTTGATCGACAAACGGTCGCTGTGGATCATCAAAGACGTGATTGACGGCAATGATTTGGGTATGAGGTGAAGTATAGACGCGATTGCCCAGGGTAACGCCGCCCTGACCGCGAATGACGGTGTATTCGCCGATCAGGCTGTCGTGGCCTATGCGGATACCGGCGTGAGGTAGCTGACGGAAATTATAGACATGCAGCACAGCCCCGTGCATGACCAGGGTGTTGGCGCCAATATCGACCCCGTTCGGGCAGGCATGCACGTAAACCCCCTCGTCCAGGTAGCTGCCGCGGCCCAGCCGGATCTGGCTGGCAAATCGCAGCCGGACATTGCGCTCGATGGCCGCTGTGCCATCCATGCTCAGCATTAGTCGATATAGCATCGCCCGCAGGCCGATGCCCACAATTGTTGGCACGCCGCCAACGGCCGCTTGCAGCGACTGCTCCAAGACGTAGCGGGCCGGCGAGGCGGCCTGGCGCGCCAGATAAAGTTGCACCTGGGCCCAGGCGCTGCGGTTGGGTGCGGTCGATTGGGTAGCGGGCATGCTCCGCCCTTCCGACATACCCGGCTGTTGAGCGGGCATTGGGCGTTTGGTTGGGCTGGAGGCGCCACACGACCTCCAGTGCTGGTCGAAATAGTCCAGTCGGCAGCCTGGCCAGCGCCTAATAACACGCTAACAAAGCCAGCCGTTTGGTCCGCCGGGCGGTTCGCCGTGATGTTTCAGCCTAGGGTGCGTGGGGCAGGGCTGAACCTCGGGCGGGATGAGACGTGCGCGCTCGAGGTGCTGAAACACACCGGCGCAAGCCGATGGCCCGCGCCGATGGCATTCTGAGTCGGCCATGGTTGATCTGCGGCGACCATGAGACCGGGTTGTAGGTGACGAGCAAACGCCGGGATGTCACACGGCTCCTGGCACCAACGTGAATTTTCACTGACAAGGGCGGTACTGTCAACCCTCGTTTTGGCCAGACGGCAGGCGCCTTTCAAATCGGTGCAGGGCTCTGGTCTCTCCCTGGCTCGCAACATTATGTCCGTACACATGTCCGCGCCGCCTGTGCCACTTCTTGTGCCAATTTTGCCGTTAAAACCACTTGTGCCACTTCTAAACAGGTACCATGCCCAGAACAGGAGCAGAGGCAGCTGTCAAGCCGCCCACTCGCGTGCAATTCGTCCCCAACGCCGAAGATGCCCTAGGCAGCGGGGAGCATTTCAGTTTGGGGGCAAACGTGCCAGGCACTACTCCGCTCCCCTCGCCTGGCCGCGCCCTTGCCTCTCGCGGCCAGGCGAGGGTCCGGGGGTGAGGCGCCCGGCCCAGCGCTAACTTGCCCCCAAACTTAAATACGCCCCAGGCCGCAAGGTGACTCGCTCTTGTGTGTGCTTACGGCTATAATAACCCTGCGTGTCCCATAAAATGAGCCTCGCCGTCGGTACCATAAGGGTTCACAATCGATAATGTCATTCCTACGAGCCGCCGGTTTGGGGCGCCGGCGTATATTGCGTGCTATTTCTCAAGCGAAGCCCGCATCACGGCCGGAATTGCGACTGGTTCAGCAGCGATCGGCCTGGCTCTACAGCGGTCCAACTCAACTGAATCTTGAATTGAATTTGCCTCAGGCCGGCGGTCGTTGTGCCGGCTGGGTGATTGTGCCTCAGGCTGGCAGCCTGTGCGCCAGCCTGCCGCTGGTGCTGGCTGTGCTGCACCGGGCTGGCTTTGCGACCCTGGCGGTGGATCTATTTGGTCGGAATGGGGCGCGCGATGGGGCAGCGGCCTTTGATACCGGCGCGCTCAGCAGCCGGTTGGTGGCCGTCACGCGCTGGTTGGCCGTGCAGCCAGAGGCTCGCGGCAAGCGCCTGGCCTTCCTGGCCAGCGGCGCCGCGGCTGGTGCGGCGTTTGCCGCCGCCGCACAATTGGGCGATAGCTGTTCGCTTGCAGCGGTTGTTTCGCTCAATGGCCGGGTCGACCTGGCATCCCCGCAGCTCGGCCTGGTAGCGGTGCCCAGTTTGATGGTGGTGGGCCGCGGTGACCGGCTGGTGCTGGATGCCAACCGCGCCGCCCTGCGCCGGCTAAACCCGGCCAGCCGGCTGGTGCTGGCCCCCAGCTTCCGCTATCTGCGCTATGCCCTGCGCGACCCCGGCCAGTTGGACGCGATGCTGGCGGTGGAGTGGTTGACCCGGCACGTCGCGGGCGCCCGGGAGACTGCCAGGACCCATGGGCGATCGCCCGTTTCACTGCTGGACATTTTGCCCTCCCATGGCCGGGCCGCGGCCGCGGCGACCGTGCTGGCGCTGTTGGCCTCGCTGGCCGGGCCCCTTCAGCCGGCCCAGGCCGCTGGGTCCGTGCTCTTCGCGGGCGGCGTGTTGTCCTACACCGGAGACCCCGGCGTTTCGGAAAGTCTGACGGTCTCGGGGAACAAATCTGGAATTACCCTCTCCAGCACCAGCGTTATCACCCCCTATACCGGCTGCACACCCATCACTTCCAAGTCGGTCTCGTGCGGCAGCGGCCTCAACCCAGTCAACACCAAGTTCATCAATATGGGCGATGGGAACGATACGGTCACCCTCTTCCTGCAGGATAATTTTGGAACGACAGTGGTTGATGGCGGCAATAACAACGATTCACTGCTCATTGACGATTCGGCCAACGGGTATTCTGACGATACGACACTCACCGGCTCAGTTTATTTTCGATCTGTCCTCGGCGGCAATCAGAATTACGCCAACTTCGCAAATGTCCAGGTCAATGCTGAGTCCGGCAGCAACGGGATCACTGTGTTTGGCACCAACGGCGGCACCAATACCACATTGAATGCCGGGAGTGGCGCTGACGTCGTTAACTTGGGCATTGGGGTGCTTGACAGCTTTGATGGGCCGCTAACGGTAACGGGCGGCAGCGGTACTGATAAGCTGGTGATCAATGATGGTGTCACCGGCAGCAGCAGCACCTACAAGTCGGGCTCCGTGGTCCGCTCCGGCGTCGCCGCGATCACCTTCCAGAGCGCCAATGATTTCGAATCCGCGTCCTTGCTGGCCGGATCCGGCAATGACTCGATCGACTTCTCTGGTTTCGGCGGACCCGTTTCCCTGGACGGTGGCGGCGGAAATGATACTCTCACCGGCGGCAATGGCAACGATGTCCTTAACGGCAATACTGGCACCGACAGCCTGATCGCCACCGCTGATACGAGTTTCACGCTTAGTGGCTCGGCCAGCAGCAGCACGCTTTATTCGGGCAACATTGGTAATGACACCCTGCTCGGCATTGATGCCGCCTCGATAACGGGCGGCAACAGCGGCAATACGCTGAATGCGTTCAATTGGACGGGAAGCCCCGTGACCCTGAGAGGCGGCGGCGGGGATGACGTCATCTACGGATCGAGCCAAAACGATGTGCTGGATGGCGGCACGGGAACAGGCGACTTCGTCGTGGGGATCGGCAATGGCAATTTCACCGTGTCCGATTCCCAAATGGTGGGGCCAGCTGGGGTTGGCACCGACAATTTGTCGAACTTTGAGTTTGTGCAGATCAACTTATCCGGAGGCGCCAACAGCATTGTCGATGCCTCGCAATTCACGCAGCACACCTACCTGTTCGGCAATACGGGAAACGACATCTTCTACCCCGGTACAGGTGCCTATCACATTGTCGACGGCGGAGGCGGAACCAATGAATTGCGGGACAGCCTCGCGTCAGCCTCGTCTAATTGGGTCCTGACCAGTTCCCTGCTGAACGGCGGCAGCCACGGCTCGGTATCGCTCACAAACATCCAAAATGCCAATCTCACGGGCAGCGCCGGCAACGACCGGATTGATACCAGCGGTTTTTCAGCCGGGAATGTGACGGTTGATGCCGGCTTCGGCAATGACACGCTGGTGGTCGGTGGCGGCAATTTTACGGGCGACAATTACAACGGTAACACCGGCACCGACAGCCTCATTGCCAGCGGCGATACGAACTTTCAACTCGGCGATAGCTTTTTGTTTTCGCCGGCTACGGGTGATGACAACCTGGCCGGCATTGATGCCGCCTCGCTGACGGGCGGCGCCGGCAACAATACAATTGACGCCTCAGGCTTTTCAGGGCCGACCACGCTCGATGGCCTGGCTGGCAATGATACGCTCCTGGGGGGCTCTAACAACGACATCCTGATCGGCGACCAGGGCAACGACAGCCTGACAGGCAATGGCGGCACCGATACTGTGGTGGAGAGCGGCGGCAGCTTCACGCTGACGAGTACCTCGCTGACCGGGTTTGCCGGGAACGATACATTGGCCGGCGATATCGAGCAGGCCAGTCTGACCGGCAGCTCTGGCAATGACTCGCTCGACGCCTCGGGGTTCACGGTGGGCCCGGTGACGTTGGACGGCGCGAGTGGCAACAACACCCTGGCGGGCGGGACCGGGAGCGATAGCCTGAATGGCGGATCTGGTGGCGGCACCAATTGGGTGATGCTCTCGGCAACCAGCGACCCGGGCGGCGACAGTTTCAGTCTCACGAATAGCAATTTGACCGTAACTGGCCGCGGCAGCGACGCTCTGGCGAATATCCAGCGGGCCAGCCTGACCGGAGGCGGCGGCAATGACACCCTGGACGCCTCGAGTTTCAGCGGCCAGGTGACGTTGTCCGGCGGAGCGGGCGACGATTTCCTGCGCGGCAGCAAGGGCAATGATAGCCTTGACGGGGCTGGGGGCAATGACACCCTGGGGGCCACCGGTGATACGAATATGACTCTGACAGCGACCTCCCTGGTGGGTGGCGCCGGCATTGTCGGGACTGATCTGTTTTCGGGGATCGAGTTCGCCAGCCTAGTCGGCGGCGCCGGGGCGAATGTGCTCGACGCCAGCGCTTTCACAGGGCCGGTCACGTTGATGGGCCTGGCGGGCAACGATACGCTGAGCGGCGGCCCCCAAAGTGATTCCCTCGATGGCGGCGCAAACACTGATCTGGCCAGCTACAACGTCGGCAACATTAACATCACGCTTACGGGCAACTCGATCCAGGGCCAGGGCAACGACACGCTCACCTCGATCGAAAGCTTCTTCATCCAGGGCGGCCCAGGCAATAACATCTTTGATGCCTCCAGCTTCAATGGAGCGGTGGCCCTGTCTGGGGGCGGCGGCAACGATCTGCTCATCGGCAGCGGATTTGCCGATACCTTGCTTGGCCAGGCGGGCAATGACACCCTGATCGGCAATGGCGGCGCCGACTCGCTGGATGGCGGAACCGAAACCGATGCCATCGCCGCAACCGGCGACCAAAACTACACTCTGACCGGCAGTTTGCTTACCGGCAGCGCCAGCGGCAATAGCACCCTGGTCGGCATCGAGCAAGCGGTCATCACAGGCGGCGTCAGCAGCAACCTGTTCAATGTGACCGCCTTCACGGGCACTGTCACTCTCAGCGGTGATGCTGGAGACGATACGTTCTCGCTTGGTTCGGGCGGGGGCAGCGTGGACGGTGGCCTGGGCGCTGGTGATCTGGTTAACATGCTGGCCAATGGGACCTTGACCCTGACCGATACGACCCTGACCGGCAACGGCAGCTACGCTTTAAGCAACATCGAGCGCTTTAGCCTGACCGGCGGCATCGGCGCGGACAACTTCAACGCCTCTGGTTACAGCGGCAACGTGACGCTGTCGGGTATGGCTGGCAACGACACGCTCGTTGGCGGCTCGGGTTCGGACTGCATCCTGGGCGGCAACAACGATGATTCGCTGAGCGGCGGCCCCGGGGCCAACACCATTGATGGCGGCCCAGGCGCTAATGATCGCTGGCTGGAAAGCGGCGATTTCAATATCACCTTGGTCCCGCTCGGATTGCTGGGCGAGCAGGACGATTCTGTTACCAATGTCGAGATTGCCAGCATCACCGGCGGCTCGGGCGACAATACATTCAATTTGGGCGGCTTTAGCGGCCAGGCGACTGTGGACGGTGGCGCCGGCAATGACCTGCTTTCCGGCGGCAACGGCTCCGATAGTCTGTTTGGCAATACCGGCAACGATACCCTGGTGGGCAATGCCGCCAACGATACGCTCGACGGCGGGGATGGCACTGATCAGCTCTATGCATCTGGCGATCTCAACTTCACCTTGAGCGACGCGCGCCTGGACGGTACGGGCCCGGGCGGCACCGGAACCGACACACTGATCGCCATCGAAGAGGCCCACATTGTGGGCGGCCCGGGCCACAACTTGATCGACGCCACTCATTTTGGCGCCTCGCAAATCGCTGGGCAGGTGACGCTGGAGGGTCTGGCCGGCAACGACACCCTGATTGGCGGCGAGAAGAACGACAGCCTGGATGGCGGCAATGGCAACGACTGCCTGATGGGCGGCAACGGCAACGATACCTTGACCGGCGGCGATACTGACACAACGCCAGGCGCGGCCGTCAATGACACTTTGCTGGGCGGCGCGGGGGATGACCTGCTGGACGGGGTATACGGCAACGATTATTTGGATGGCGGCAGCGGCAATGACCAATTAATCGGCGCCAGTGGCAATGATGTGATGATTGGCGGCGACGGCAACGACCTGCTGAGCGCAGCCTTTGACACCACCCCTGGCACCGGCGCTCCGGGCAACGACACCCTCTCGGGCGGACTGGGCAACGACACGATCGAAGGCGGGCCGGGTGTTGATCTGCTGCTGGAGACCGGCGACGTCAACTTCCTGATCCAGGGCGGCAGCCTCTTGGGCGGCCTGGGCACCGACGTTCTGACTGATATTGAACAGGTGAGCCTGACCGGCGGCGACAGCGCCAACTTGTTCGATGTGTCGGCGTTCACCGGCACCGCCACCTTGATCGGCGGCCTGGGACCCGATACCTTCACCGGCACAGCCAACAACGATTCGATTGACGGCGGCGGCGGCAGCGACCGCTTGGTTGAAACCGGCGGCGATTTTGTTCTGAGCGATTTGCAGTTGATAGGGCGCGGCACAGATGCATTGACTTCGATTGAGGAAGCCAGTTTGATCGGCAATGCCAGCGCCAACACCCTCAATGCCAGCGGTTTCACCGGCAGCCCGACCCTCGATGGCGGCGGGGGTGACGACACGCTTTACGGCGGCAGTGGGAACGATTCTATCGTGGGCGGCACGGGCAACAACTTGCTGATTGAAACGGCCGCCGTGACAACCAGCGTGCAATTTACGCTGACCAACGCGAGCCTGCTCGGTTATGGCACTGACGTGTTGAGCAATACGTTCCGGGTCAGCCTGACAGGCGGCTCGGCCGGCGACATGTTTGATGTGAGCGCGTTCACCGGAACCGCCACCCTGGTGGGCGGGCTAGGCAACGATACGTTTCAGGGCGCTCACGGCGGCGTATCCATGGATGGCGGCGGCAACAACGACCTGGTGCGCGAATCGGGTGACGTGAATATGTTGTTGACCAGTACTAACCTGACGCGCACCGACACCCTCAGCGCCACAGTCAGCGCGGATGCGCTCAGCGGCGTGGAGCTGGCCAGCCTGACGGGCGGCGCCTCGGCGAACGTGCTGGATGCATCGGCGTTTGGCGGCTCGGTAACCCTGGATGCCGGCGCCGGCGACGACGTTTTAATCGGCAGCGCTTTTTCCGACAGTTTGCTGGGCGGGCCAGGCTTTGACACACTGACCGGCGGCCAAGGGAACGATACCCTCGACGGCGGCGATGACAGCGACCTTCTGGTGGAGCAAGCCGCTGGCGCCACGCCGATCAACCTGACCCTGACGAATGACTTGCTGACTGGCCTTGGCAGTGATGTGCTGTTGAACATCGAGGCCGCCAGCCTGACGGGTGGCTCAGGCAATGACACGCTGATCGCTTCGGGCTACTCTTTCCCAACCACCTTGCTCGGCAACGGCGGAGATGACAGCCTGGTGGGCGGGTCCGCCGGCGACAGCCTGGATGGCGGGGATGGCAAAGACACCCTGACCGGTAACGTGGGCAGCGACACGATTTTCGGCGGCGGCGGCGCTCCAGCGACCGACCTGTTGGTTGAAAGCGCCAACACCAACCTCATCCT
>JAYTFQ010000642.1:0-2679 GCA_043734225.1 Anaerolineales bacterium
TCGGCGCCACTGGCCGAGGGCAATGAGGCCGATGACGCGCCAAAAGCGGGCGAGGCGCCCTTCAAGGGTCTGCGCTATTTTGAAGAGTCCGACAGCCGCCTGTTCTTTGGCCGCGAGCAGCTGACGGCCAGCTTTGTTGAGCATTTGCAGCGCCACCCGTTTCTGGCCATCGTCGGGGCGTCGGGCAGCGGCAAGTCGTCGCTGGTGCGGGCCGGGCTGGTGCCGGCCCTGGCGCAGGCCGCGCCGCCAAACACGCCGCCCGCGGACGTTTTTCTATTCACGCCCACCGCCCACCCGCTCGAAGCATTGGCCAGCGGCCTGGCGCGTGGGGCGGCTTATTCCCCCGAGCTCGTCCGCGATCTGGAGCATGATCCCAGCACGTTGCTGTTTTTCCTGCGTCACCGGCTCAGCGCCCAGCCCGATGCGCGGCCGATCCTGGTGGTCGACCAATTTGAAGAGCTGTTCACGTTGTGCCGGGGGGAGGCTGAGCGGCAGGCCTTCCTGGATAACCTGTTGTTGGCCTCGGCCGGGGGTGACGCGCCGGCGCGGGTGGTCATCACACTGCGGGCCGACTTCTACAGCCACTGCGCGCAATATCCCGATCTGCGCCGCGCGCTGGCCCAACAGCAGGCGTATATCGGCCCCATGAGCGCCACTGAGCTGCGGCGGGCGATTGAGGGGCCGGCTCACCTGGGTGGATGGGCGTTTGAGCCCGGACTGGTGGATTGGATATTGCGCGAAGCCGGTGACGAGCCGGGCGTGCTGCCGCTGCTCTCGCACGGATTGTTGGAAACCTGGCAGCGGCGGCGCGGGCGCACGCTCACCTTTCAAGGTTATGCCGCCAGCGGCGGCGTGCAGGGCGCCATCGCCAAAACCGCTGAGACCGTGTTCAACCACAGCCTTACCCCGGAACAGCAGCCCATTGCCCGGCATATCTTCTTGCAGCTCACCGAGCTAGGCGAAGGCACCCAGGACACGCGCCGCCAGGCCAGCCTGAGCGAGCTTATGCGACGGCCCGACGATGCGCCGGCCGTGGCGGCAGTGCTCAAAATCCTGGTGGAGGCCCGCCTGGTAACCGTTGACCATGACATGGTGGAGGTCGGCCATGAAGCGCTGATCCGCGAATGGCCGGCCCTGCGCCAATGGCTGGCCGAGGATCGCGATGGCCTGCGCCTGCAGCGCCGCCTGGCCGACGCGGCCCAGGAATGGGAAGCGCTGGACCGTGACCCGGGCGCGCTGCTGCGCGGGGCGCGGCTGGCTCAGACAGTGGAATGGGCCAACGAACATGACAGCGAACTGAATCCTCTGGAGCAAGAGTACCTGACGACCTCTCGGGCTCAGGCGGAAGGCGAAGATGCCGAAAACACCGCCCGGCAGCAGCGCGAGCTGGCAGCGGCTCAGCGCGAAGCGGAAGCCATGCAGCGGCTGGCCGCCGCCGAGAAGCAGCGCGCCGATGAGAGCGGCCGAGCCAGCGCGCAACTGCGCCGGCGGGCCGTCACGCTCACCGGGATGGTGGTCGTGGCGCTGCTGCTGGCCGGCGTGGCTGTATGGCTGGGTGGCCAGGCGCGCCAGGCGGCAACCACGGCCCAATCGAACGAACGCTTGGCCTTTGCCCGCGAGCTAGCGGCTGCCGCCAGCGCCAACCTGGACGTTGACCCCGAGCGCAGTGTGCTGCTGGCGCTGCAAGCGGTGGCGGCGACGTATGCCGCCGATCACACGGTGACGACCGAAGCCGAGGAAGCACTGCACAGCGCGCTGCAGGCCTCGCGCGTGGCGCGCACCGTAGCGCTCAGCCCTGACCGGCCGGCGGCGGTGGCGTTCAGTTCGAATGGGCAGCAATTTGCCACGACCAGCGGCCAGGGGCTGGTGACGGTGTGGGATGCCGCCAGTGGGCAATCATTATTGACCATCCCGTCCAACGCCGGCCAGGGGAACCACGCGCTGGCCTTCAGCCCCGACGGGCGGCGCCTTGCCGCCAGCGGGCCGGCCAACACCGCCCAGGTGTGGGACGCCGCCACGGGCCAGCCGCTCTTTTCTTTGCCCGGGCATACCGGCCCGGTGCTGGCGCTGGCCTTTAGCGCGGACGGCACAAGGCTGGCCAGCGCCAGCGCCGACGGGACGGCCAAGCTCTGGGATGCCAGCGCTGGGGCATTCCAATATACCGTTTTGGGGCATGCCGGCGCGTTGGACAGCGTGGCCTTTAGCCCGGACGGCACGCGGCTGGCCGCCGCCAGCGCGGATGGGGCGCTGAATGTGTGGCAGGTGGCCGCCCGGCCGCTGCACCTCTTCAGCGGCGCCGGCGCGACCGCTGTGGCCTTCAGCCCGGACGGCAGCCAGTTGCTGAGCGCTGCCGGGATCACCGTGACGGTTTGGGATGCCTGGACCGGCCAGGCATTGCGCACGCTCAACCTGGTCGGCCACACCGGCGAGATCACGGCCGTGGCCTTTAGCCCGGATGGCACTCGCCTGGCCACCGGCAGCCTCGACCGCAAGGCCATCATTTGGGACGCGCTGACCGGCCAGCCCTTGCTGACGCTGGCTGGGCACACGGACACGGTGGGCGGCGTGGCCTTCAGCGCGGATGGCGCGCGCCTGGCCACCGCCAGCGACGATGGCACGGCGCGCATTTGGAACATCGGGCTCAGCCGTGAATGGTTTACGGCGCCCCTGCCTGCCGGG
>JAYTFQ010000643.1:0-9003 GCA_043734225.1 Anaerolineales bacterium
ATTCGCACGCCAGGCGCGCCGGGCGTGCGTGGCATCCGCGATGACGCCGCGGCCGGCCTCCAACAGGCGCGCCACGCGCCCCTCAAAGATCGCAAACACCCGGTCGCCTTCGTGCTCGGCGTCAATGCCCTCGGCTTCCAGCTCATTGCGGATCTCGTCCGAGGCCACAATCTCGGCCCCCAGCCGGGCCGCATTCGCGCCGGCCCAGGTGGACTTGCCCGTGGCCTGAATGCCGATCAACACATATAGCACGGGGCTCACGCCTCCACCGCTGATTTACGCAGCCGGGGCGCCGGCATGCCGCGGTGGTAGACCCACCATTCAATCAGCAGCAGCACAAACGCCGCCGCCGCGATCCAGGGCCAAATTTCAAACGTGCCTTGTTCCTGCGCGGACGAAGCCGCCACGTCCTCCCGCCCGATGCGGATGCTGGCGGCGGGGCGAATGGCCGATTCCGACGGGTCGAACAGGTTGACGGCGAAATTGCCCAGCACCGTCTGGTTGGAGCGCAGGCTGTACACGCCCAGCCGCCCAGTGTTGGCGAATGAACCATCGGCCGGCACGGCGGTGTGCCCGCCGCCAGGATCGTCCACGCTCAAGTTTGTCTCGCCGCCGCTCAGCTTGATGTGCAGCGTCTGGTCCGGCTGCAGGCCGTCCGGCGCCGAAAACGAGCTGGCTGGCGCCAGATAGTTGAGCAGGTTTGACATCAATATCGGAAAGCTCACCTGCAGCGGCAAATCGGAATCATGCAGATCGAACAAGATCACCGCCACGCGCCGGCCATCCGTCTCGCCGGCAAAGATCAGCGGGCCGCCCTCCGCCGCCACCACCACATGCGCCCAGGCCGGCATTTGCGCCGTGTGCGCTTGCAGCAGGTGCACGCCGTGCCAATCGACAAATTGGGACAGTGGATCGTTGGCCGTCACCTGCGTCACGGCCGTGTTGGTGAAGGTCGCGCCGACGGTGAACAGCGAGTTGGTGGTCGGGTTAATCAGCAGCAGGTCGCCGGCCGGCAGCGTGCCGGTGATCGGCCCGTCAAACACATATAAGTTGAACGGGTCGGGCGGCAGCGGCTGGCCGGCCTTGAGCCGGAACGGCTGAAAGCCCATCTGGGCCGAGAGGGCCGCGAATACCTGCTCCAGAAACACATTGCCCGGCGAGACAACCAGCACACGCCCGGCGCTGGGCGGCTGATACACCGCCCAGGCCTGGTCGTCCAGCGGCAGCGCATCCACCCGGCCGCTGCTGGCGTTGGCGGCCGAGGCCGGCAGGGTCAGGCGCGCCTGGTACACCGCAGGCTCGGATGGCAGGCTGGAGAGCACCATGTCGGCGCTGCCGGCCGGCGGCACATCCAACTGCTGAGCGCTGTAGAGCTTGCCGTTGATCGAGATGGAGACGATCACCGTCCGGGCGGCGTCGCCATAATTGGCCACGCTGGCGAACAACTGCGGGCCGGCCGGCGTGGCGCGCACGGCCAGCGCGCGCAGGGCCAGATTGTCCGCGGCGCTGCCGATGGGGATATAGCGCACCTCGGCCGGCAGCGGCGGCAGGTTGGCCGGCAGGCCGCCATCCGAAACCACTACCACCACGGAGTGCGCGGCGTCGCCGGCGCGCAGCGCGCCCGAGGCCAGCGCCGTGGCGGCGGCCCAATCGCCCTCGCCCTGCCCCGCTTGGGCGCGGCTGAGCACATCGTGCAGCCCGGCCTTGTCGCCGGTGGCTGTGGCCAGCACCTGCGGCTGGTGTCCCACCAGGATAATGGACATCGAGCCGCTGGCGTCCAGCCCATCGATCAACTGCCCAATGGCGGCCCGCGCCGCCTCGAAGCGGGTGGGCGCGCCGCTGACATCCGTGGCCTGCATGGAGGCTGAGCCGTCCAGCAGCAGCACCAGCGTGCCGCTGGCCACCGTGGGCACGCGCCAGAAGGGCCGCGCCAGGGCCACCACCAGCGCCGCCAGCAGCAGCAGTTGGATGAGCATGAGCAAATGTCGCCGCAGCCGCTGCCAGGGCGAATTGGCCTCCCGGTCGCGCAGCACCATCAGCCACAGCAGGGTCGACGACACCTGCACCTCGCGCCGGCGCAGCTTGAGCATGTACAGCACAATGATCGGCGCCGCCAGCAGGCCGAGGAGCAGGGAGAGAGGGGCGAGGAAGGACATGGTGAAACGCGTGTGGGGGCGAAGGGGTATGGGGGTATGGGAGTTTGGGGATTTATCTCCCGCACTCCCACACCCCCATACCCCCACACTACTTTATAAGGCCTCGTTGTCTAAAATGATGCAGCACCATCTCATCCCAATCCACGCCGGTGCTGACGGCCACATAGTGGATGCCGCGCTTAAGGCAGTAGGCCTCCACCTCCAAGCACCAGTCGGTCACTTTTTTGCGGTACAGCTCGCGCAGCGGGTTGTCCAGCGACACATCCTGCGGCGCGCCGGTTTCAATGTCAATCAGCCGCAGGTCGCCCGCCAGCGGCGGATCGATCTCGTCCGGCGCCAGCACGTGCAGCACCACCACTTCGTAGCCGCGCCCCTGCAGTTGGCCCAGCCCATCGCGGTAGCCGGCCGGCGAAAAGAGATCGCTCAGCAAAAACAGCAGCCCCGGCCGGTGCGGCCCCTGGCCATAGCGCCGCAGCGCGGCATCCAGGTTGGTGCTGCCGCTGGTCGTCAGGTCTTGTAGAAATTTCAGCAGGCGCATGGTCTGGCCGCGGCCGCGCGCCGGGCCGAACTGGTCCACCGGCGTTTCGCCGTGCAGCGCCGACAGGCTCAGCCGGTCGCCGGCCGCCAGCGCGATGTAACCCAGCGCCGCTGCCACCCGCTGGGCGTAGCCGAATTTTTGGCGCGCCTCGTTGCCCGTATCAAAGTCCGCGCCATATTCCATCGAGCGCGAGGCGTCCAGCAGCACGTGCACCGCCAGGTCTTCTTCTTCTTCCAGCAGCTTTATGTAGGGGCGTTCCAGGCGGGCGTACACATTCCAATCCACCCGCCGCAGGTCGTCGCCGCGGGTGTAGTTGCGGTAGTCGGCAAATTCGATTGAGGTGCCGCGCTTGAGGGAGCGGCGCTCGCCTTTGATCTGGCCGGCGCGCACCTGGGAGGCCGCCAGGGCCAGCCGGTCGAGCTTACGCAGCGTCTTTTCGTCGAAAATCACTTATCAACCTGCGGCACCTTTTCCAGCAGTTCCTTGATGATGTCGTCGGTCGTCACGCCCTCGGCCTGGGCTTCAAAATTGAGCAAGAGCCGGTGGCGCAGCGCCGCGGGGGCCACCGCCGCCACATCCTCGAAGGCCACATTCAGCCGGCCGGCGAACAGAGCGGTGATTTTGGCGCCCAGCATCAGCGATTGGCCGCCGCGCGGCGAGGCGCCGTAGCGCAGATACTTTTTCACCAGCGGCGGCGCGGTCGGCAAATCCGGATGGGTGGCCACGATCAGCCGGGCCACAAACTCCGCCACGTGCGACGGCACCGGGATGTGCCGCGCCAGCCGGCCCATGGCCACCACCTTGGGCCCATCGGCAGCCTTCTGCGCCACCGGCGCCTGGCGGCCGGTGGTGCGCGCCAGGATTTCCACCAGATCGTTGGATGACGGAAAGCCGACCGTCACCTTGAACATGAAGCGGTCGAGCTGGGCCTCGGGCAGCGGATAGGTGCCTTCCATCTCAATCGGGTTTTGCGTCGCCAGCACGAAGAACGGCTCGTCCAGCTTGTAGGTGCGCTTGGCCACCGTCACCGAGTGTTCCTGCATGGCCTCCAGCAGCGCCGACTGCGTTTTGGGCGTGGCGCGGTTGATCTCATCTGCCAGCACCAGGTTGGCAAAGATGGGCCCCGGCTGAAAGCGAAACTGCCGCCGGCCATCGGGCGTCTCTTCCAAAATATCGGTGCCCACAATGTCGGCCGGCATCAGGTCGGGCGTGAACTGGATGCGCGAGAATTGCAGCTCCAGCGTGTCGGCCAGGGTCTTGATCAGCATGGTCTTACCCAGCCCCGGCACGCCCTCCAGCAGCACATGCCCGCCGGCTACGATGCAGATCAGCACGGCCCGCACCACCTCGGCCTGCCCCACGATAACCTTGCCGACCTCGCTCTCGATCAGGCTAGCCGCCTCGCGGAACTGCCGAACGGCAATATCCGCCGAGGTGGGTGGGGCCTTGGCCGCGGAGGGGACACGTGTGGAAGCATCCATGTCGATCAGGGTACCTTATGGCGCCAGTGAGGTGAAATACTGCTTGATGACGTTTTGCAGGTTGAGCGGATAGCCGCCGTTGTCCACGGCCTGGTAGGCCGTATCGGCATAGCCGCTATACACCTGGTCGTACGGCACGGTGACGTTGCCGCCGCTGGTGTTGCTGTTGTTGCCCTGGCCCACCACGTCGCCGCCGCCGCTGGTGCTGCCGTTGACGTTGACGTTCTGGCCATTCGTGCCGCCCAGATGATCGGGCGCATAAATCGCGTCATAGGTGCCCTGGCCGCCGCCCTGCGTGCCGCCCTGAATCGGGTTCGTGCCAGATGGACCGCCGGTCGTATTTCCGTTGCCCTGGCCAGTGCCCGACCCATTGCTGCCTTGGCCTTGACCCTGGCCTTGCCCTTGACCCTGGCCTTGCCCTTGGCCCTGGCCTTGCCCTTGACCCTGGCCTTGCCCTTGCCCTTGGCCCTGACCCTGCCCCTGGCCTTGGCCTTGCCCCTGGCCTTGGCCCTGAGCGGGGTCTTGATTAAGGTTGGTGCCTGCCTGCGCCACGGCCTGCTGGGCGCTGGCCACGTCCTGGGCGGCCTGGCTAGCAGCGTTGGCGCTGGCCGAGGACTGGCCCGCCTGGCTGAGGGCCTTGGCCGCGGCGGCCAGGTCCGCGGCCGCGGCGGCGTTGTCACCCACGCGCAGCGCGTCCGCGGCGGCCTTCAATTGCTGGGCCAACCCCGGGTTGCTTTTGGCCAATTGGGCCGCGGTCTGGTCGAGCGTGTTGGCCAGCGCCTGGCGCTGCGAATCGTTCAATGCAGCCGGGTCGATCTTCGCCAGATCGTTGGCCGCGCCGGCCAGGTTGCCGGTGGCCAGCATCTGGCCGGCGGCCTGGGTCTGCCCGTTCTGGCCCAGCGTTTGCGCAGCGCTGGCCAGCGCCTGGGCCTGGGCGGTCGGGTCGGAGAGCTGCTTGAGCTTCTGCTGGGCCTGCGCCAGGATCTGCACCGCCTGCTCTTGCGACAGGTTGGACTGCTTAAGCTGGGTCTCGGCGGTGTTCAGCGGCGTCAGCAGGTCTTGCTTTTGGGCATCGGTGAGATTGGGATTGGCGGTAATCTCGTGCTTCAGGCGCTCGATGGCCACCACTTGCGCGGAGATGGATTGCCGGATGGCGGCCTGCTTGGCCAGACGCACTTCCTGGGGATTGGGCAGATACAGCAGCAGGGCCAGGATGCCGGCTACCGCCGCCAGCATCAGCCCCTCGCGCCAATCCAGCGAGTAGCGCAGCCGGCCGCGCGGGTCAACCCGGCGGGCGGCCGTGGCCGCATCCGCCCATTGGTCGCGGCGCAGCCAATCCGGCACCGCCCCTGGCTGCAGCGCCAACTCAAACGCGGTCGAGGTGCGCTCGGACAGCCCGAACAGGCGGTCAAAGTAGCGGGCGCTGGCCAGGCGCTGACGAGGCCAAAAGTAGGCCCCGGCCGCCGCCAGCTCCAAACCGCCCAGCGCGAAACCGACCGACAGCGCCACCAGTGTTGGGCCGCTGACAAACGGAAACAGCCAGGCGCCGGCCGCCAGCCCCAGGGCGATGGCCAGGCCAGCGGCCAGGCCGCGCGGGGCCCAAATAAGCGCATCGCGCACGCGCAAGCGGCGCAGCCAGCGCCCAAAACGGGCTTCCAGTTCGCGAAATGAGTCGTCGTGGTCAGGCATCCAATGACCTGTTGATTGGCACACCACCGGATACAAGCATAATCCACACCATCATACTGGAGACGCCGGCCGCCAACCCGTCGTTCCGCCGACCGCCAGCGGCCATCCAACCGACAAATACCCTATTTTTCGGCCCGCCTGACAGCCAGAATGCTGACCATTGTCATAACGGCGCCCGCCACAAAGCAAAACAGCATAAACGGCAGCCAGGGCGAGATGAATGGCAACGTGCCGCCATTGCTCAGCGGCACCGTAAAGTAGAAGGCACTCTGCTGATTGATCAGCAGGACTTCCGTGGTGACCGCCGTGGCAATCGGGTTAATGGCAATCAGCGCGCCAAAGGCATAAAAGAGCACGGTCTCGGTGGCCGCGCCGGGTGGCGCGTTGTTAAGGAACAGGCTGCCCAAAGGCACCAGCGCCACCAGGATCAGCGGCAGACCCAGCGTGCCCATCAATGCAAAGGCATAGGTCAGCACGGTAGAGCCCAGCGTGCGCCGCATGAGTGACGAGAAAAAGATGCCGGACGTGGCAAACAGGAAGGCCGTGGCAATCAGCAGCCCGGAGGCAATCAGCACTTCCTCCGGCGCCACCCCGCCCAGCAGGAAGGCCAGGCTTTGCAGCGGGAAGGCCGCCACCAGCAGCAGCAGGATATACGACAGGGCCGAGGCCAGCTTGCCCAGCACCAGCGCGTGCGCCGGCAGCAGCGTGGTCCGCAGCAGGTCATAGGTCTGCCGCTCGCGCTCGCCGCTGATGGCGCCGGCGGTGAAGGCCGGCGCGATGAAGCACACCAGTAGCAGCTCGATGCCCACCACCGCCCCAAAAACGAACTTGCCGATGAGCTGCGCGTTGGTGCCGCTGTACACGCTGGTGGTCGAGGCCACATACACCACGTACAGCAGGGTGACGAATGAGCTCATCAGCAAGAGGTAGACCGTTAGCACCACAAAGGCGCGCGGGCCGCGCATGCGCCCGCGCAGCTCCTTGGCCACCACCGGGTTGCTGGCGAACAGCCGCCGCCACCGGCCGGCGCGCGCCGGCCTGGGCGCGGCCGGCGCGGGAGCCGGCGGGGTGGTGGCCGGAGCGTCCGCGCTCAGGCCCGACATGCGCGCCGGCCTTTCATGAGACGATGCCCTTGGTGGCCTGCATAAACACATCTTCCAGGTCGTGCACGCTTTCACTGAAGTGCAGCACCGGCACCCCGCGGCCCACCAGCGCCTGCAGCAGGCCGCTCACGCCGGCGTCATCGCCGGTGAAATCGATGTCCAGCACCAGCGGCGCGCCCGGCGCCGGCGTCGAGCCGGCCGGCGTCTCCTGATCGCGGACCGCCAGCACGCCCTCGCGGCCGGTCAGCACCTGGCGCGCCGTATCGGCCTGTCCCAGCACGGTCAGGTGCAATCGCCGGTGGGGCGTCATGC
Source organism: Anaerolineales bacterium (assembly GCA_043734225.1). Taxonomy (GTDB): domain Bacteria; phylum Chloroflexota; class Anaerolineae; order Anaerolineales; family UBA6663; genus JAYTFQ01. The sequence goes on from JAYTFQ010000643.1 coordinate 7,280, forward strand.
GCCGCTGCATCTCGTCCAGGCTGCCCTGCGCCACCAGCCTGCCGGCTTCCACAATGCCCACCTGGGTGCAGATTTCGGCCACGTCGGCCAGGATGTGGGTGGAGAAGAAAATGGTCTTGCCCAGCCGGCTCAGCTCCAGCAGCAGCTCGCGAATTTCAATCCGGGCGCGCGGGTCCAGGCCGGAGGCCGGCTCGTCCAGGATCAGGATGCGCGGATCGTGCGCCAGGGTGCGCGCCAGGCACAGCCGCTGCTTCATGCCGCGCGAGAGCGTGTCCACCATGTCGTCGCGGCGGTGGGTCAAATCCACCAGCTCCAGCAGATCGTTGATGAGCACCTTGCGCGCCGCCTCGGGAATTTCATAACAGGCGGCGAAGAAATCCAGGTATTCCCAGACCTTCATGTCGTCGTACACGCCAAAGAAGTCGGGCATGTAGCCGATGGCGCGCCGCACCCCGCGCGGGTCGCGCGTGATAGAGGCGCCCGCGATCCAGGCCTCGCCCGAGGTCGGCTGCAGCAGCGTGGTCATCATGCGCATGGTGGTCGTCTTGCCGGCCCCGTTCGGCCCCACAAAGCCATAGATGGCGCCCTGCTCCACGCGCAGCGACAGCGCATCCACGGCCACCAGCGCGCCGTAGCGTTTGGTTAAATTCTTGGTCTCAATAATGGCCGGCATCGTTGCGGTCCATGTGCCTACGATTGTCCCACCAGCAGCGTAAAGTCCAGCCGCTCAATGCTCACTTGCTGCGCGGTGGGGTTGAAGGCCCGCACCTGTATCTCGCCGGCCGGGCCGACGAAGCGGTTGGCCTGTGTCACATTGATATCCCCCCACTGGGCCGGCGCCTGGCGCACCCAATCATTCAGCGTGAAATCCCACAGGTCGATGTTCAGCGCGGATGTGCCGTTCTGGCCATAGCTGAGCAGGTGCATCACGAGGCCCTGCACCTTGTCATGCGGCAGCAGCGCCGCCGGGTTGAAGCGCAGGCTGAGCCCGATGTTCTGAGGCAGATACAAATCATAGGGCGTGGGCGACACGCTCGGGCTGGGGTCCAGCGACGTCCAGGTCATCAGCCCGGGCGGGATGGCCAGCGAGCCAGTGCTCAGGTTGAGCTTGGGCCGCAGGCTGATCAGGTACAGGCTGCTGTCCACCGTCTGAAAACCCTTGTTTGCCAGGCTGACCACCAGCGGCGATTGATTGCTCCATCCGACCAGATATACGCCGTTGCCGCGCACATTGCCGGTGTAGGTGTCAATCACCGACGACAGCAGCGAGTAGCGCCGGAATTCCTCGCGGTCGTTATAGTAATAGGTGTTGCCCAGAATGTCATCAATGGTTGAGTCATAATTGCTGGGCACCGTTGGGTTCGCCGCCGGCCCGCTGCTGGTGGCCGGCGCCGGCAAAACATCGCCGGCGGCCAGAATGGCCTTGGCGCTGCTCAGTGACAGGCTGACATTCGCCGAGGCGCCCGCCGCCAGATCGCCCAGGCGCTGCACACTGCCGGGCGCCAGCAGGACCGTGTCTTTCAATGGCACGTCGCTGTGATTGATCACCTGCCCCTGCAGCATCACCTGGCTGGCGTTGATATCCAGGGTCAGGTTCGAATCGAAGGCCAGCGCCGGCACATGGCCCTGCACTACAAACGGCTCAACCGCGCCGACCTCCATCCGCACAGCCGGGATCAGCGTGCCGTCCAATTGCTGGACCGTGAAGCTGTTGCCGCCGGTGC
>JAYTFQ010000644.1:0-2008 GCA_043734225.1 Anaerolineales bacterium
TGCGGGCTTAATCTCATCGGGCTGGCCGAGCTGCAGGGCGACGAAGGTGGTGCGGGCGACGTCTTCGACCATGACGGCGGCCTTGACGGCGGCTTCAGCGTTGGCGCCGATGGTAATGACCCCGTGGTTCTTGAGCAGTACCGCGCACGAATTGCCGATGGCCTCCAGCACCACCTGGCCGATCTCTTCGCCGCCGATGAGGGCAAAGCCGCCGCAGGGGATGGGGCCGCCAAACTCATCCGCCTGGGCGGTGAGGTAGACCGGGATGGGCCGGCCCACGGCGGCAAAGGCGGAGGCATAGGTGGAATGGGTGTGGACCACCCCGCCCACGTCCGGCCGATGGCGATAGATGTAGAGGTGGCTGGCGGTGTCGGAGGAGGGCTTAAGGTCGCCTTCGACGATCCGGCCGTCGAGATCCACCACCACCATGTGCTCGGGGCGCAGCCGCTCGTAGCGCACGCCGGAAGGCTTAATGACCACTAGCCCGCTGCCCGGGTCGCGGGCGCTGACGTTGCCGCTGGTCCAGGCCACCAGGTTGTTCTTGGGCAGTTCCAGGTGCAGCTCGTAGAGTTGGTCTCTTAGTTCTTCAAGCATAGGATGCTCACCTCAATGCGTCCACGGCAGCTCTCTCAATGGGCAGCCCTGTCCGGTAGCGCTGCATGAAAGCCGCAAAGCCGGCGACATCGGCGGGAACTGGGGCCATTGGCGTGCTTATCTCATCGGCAAAGACTTTGCTGGAAAGGTAAACTTCCAGGGTTTCGTTGGCGGCCTGGCGGCGCATGTAAGCGGCCAGCAGCGCAATGCCCCAGGCGCCGCCCTCACCCGCGGTGTCCATCACGCTGACCGGGACATTCGTCGCCGTTGCCATCATCTTTTGGCCCACTTCCCTGGTTTTGAAGAAGCCGCCGTGGCCGAGCAGTTGGTCAATCTTCACCTGCTCCTGCACAAACAGGATGTCCAGGCCGATCTTCAACGCGCCCAGCGCCGCATACAGATTCACCCGCATGAAGTTTGCCAGGGAGAAGCGGCTTTCCGGGGTGCGGACCAACAGCGGCCGGCCCTCCTCAAAATGGGTAATGTGCTCGCCCGAGAGATAGTTATAGGCCAGCAGCCCGCCGCCATCCGCTTCGCCGCGCAGCGCCTGTTGGTAAAGCAGCTCAAATAGTTTGGCAGGGGTGATCTCAACGCCTAGCGCCTGGGCAAATTCATGGAATACCTGGGCCCAGGCATTCAGGTCCGAGGTGCAATTGTTGCTGTGGACCATGGCCACCGGCTTGCCGGTGGGCGTCGTTACCAGGTCGATCTCTGGGTAGACCTGCGATAGCGGCTTTTCTAAAACAATCATGGCAAAGACCGACGTGCCGGCCGAGACATTGCCGGTCCGCTCACCCACACTGTTGGTCGCGACCATGCCGGTGCCCGCATCGCCCTCGGGCGGGCAGAGCAGGAGGCCGGCCTGCAGTTGCCCGGTCGGGTCGAGCAGCCGGGCGCCGTCTTCCGTGAGCGCGCCCGCCGCGGCGCCGGCCACCAGGACCTTGGGCAGGATATCCGTCAGGTTCCACGGCAAGGCTTTCACTTCAGGCAGCTCGTTGAACAGGGCCAGCAGGCGCTCATCGTAGTCATTCGTGCGGCTGTCGATCGGAAACATGCCCGAGGCTTCGCCAACACCCAATACCCTTTGCCCGGTCACAGTCCAATGGACATAGCCGGCCAGTGTCGTCAGGTGCCGGATCGACGGGACGTGAGGCTCCTGGTTCAAAATCGCCTGGTAGAGGTGGGCAATGCTCCAGCGCTGCGGGATGTTGAACTGGAACAATTGCGTGAGCCGGCCGGCGGCCGGCGCGGTGAGGGTGTTGCGCCAGGTGCGAAACGGGACCAGCAGCGCGCCATTCTGATCGAACGCCAGATAGCCGTGCATCATGCCGCTGAAGCCAATAGCGCCCAGGATCTGGAGGCGGACTGTGTATTGCTGCTCGACCTCACGCGCGAGCCGCCGATAACACGCTTG
>JAYTFQ010000645.1:0-4063 GCA_043734225.1 Anaerolineales bacterium
CAGCACGTACGACAGCCGCCCGGCCGCCACGCTCGAAGAGCTGCCCGTGCCCGTGTATGGGTCGATCTCGGTTTCCTGCTGGCTCTGCAAATCACGATAGTCACTCGAGCTCATGCCGATGAACACACCGGTCTGGCTGCCAGCCAACGCCGCCGGGGCCAGGCCAGCCCGCTCAAGCGCTTCCCAGGCCAATTCCAATAACAGCCGCTGCTGAGGGTCCATCGCCGCCGCCTCGCGCGGCGAGATCCCAAAAAACTCGGCGTCAAATTCATCGATATGGCTCAGAAAGCTGCCGAAGCGGGTCGACATCTTGCCGTCCGCGGCGGGGTCTGGGTTGTAGTAGGCGTCCACGTCCCAGCGGTCGGGCGGCACTTCGGTGATCGCGTCAACGCCATCACGCAGCAACTGCCAGTAGGCCTCAGACGTATCGGCCCCGCCTGGAAAACGGCAGCCCAGGCCGATAATAGCGATCGGTTCCGAACGGGCGCGCTTAAGGTCATCCACCTGGGCGCGGCTGGCCTTGAGCGCAACCACGGCGCGCTGGAGCGGCGTCAATTGATTGAGAGAGTCGGAGGCGGATGTCATGGCTCGTCGCTCAGCGAGTCTAGGGTGGCGGCCACGAAGTCATCCAGCTCTTGCTCGGAAAGCCGCTGCACCTCGGCAATGGATGCGGCTTGCTGATTATCGACAGAGGGTGAAGGCGCAGGCGGCTCAGATGGCTCAAGGCCCAGCACGCCCCCGAGATAGGCCGCCAGCGCCGCCAAAGTCGGCTGCTCATAGACGAGGGTGACCGGCAGCTTGCGGCCGGCGAGCCGGCTGAGGGCCGACGAGAGATCCAGGGCCATGAGCGAGTCCAGACCATATTCGCGCAGCGGCCGGCGCGGGTCGAGCGTTTGAGTGCGGTCGAAAGCCAATACCCCGGCCGCTTGATCGGTCACAGCTGTGAGCAGGATCGGCGCGCGCTGCGCCGGATGCGCCGCTGCCAGGCGTTGCGCGAGCTCTGCTGATGGCGCCGCCAGCAGTTGCGGTGCGATCGGCTGCGCCGCGGCGCCCGCGGGGCGCGCCGCGGCGGGGACCAGCGACGAGCGCGGCGCGGCCATCGCGGATAGATCACGTGAGTGAGTGCGGAGAACGGCCGCTTGCGGCACGCCGTCCGCTAATAGCCGCTCCAGGATCGGACCAGCCTGATCCAGCTCGAGCGCGACCAGACACTGTAGCGAACCGCGGCGCGGATGCGCGATAAGGGCGCGGGCCGCCATGCCGGCTGACGCAAACGGTCCCCAGTTTACACTGAGCGCCGGCAGACCCATTGACCAGCGTGCCTGCGCGAGCCCGTCGAGAAAAGCATTGGCCGCGGCATAGTTGGCCTGTCCGGCTGAACCCAAAAGCGCGGCGGCCGACGAGCACAGCACAAAGAAATCCAGCACCCGCTCCCGCGTCAATTGGTGCAAATGCCAACTGCCCAGCACCTTGGGCGCCAGGACGGTCTGCAGCCGATCCGGAGTGAGCTGAAGCAGAGCGCCGTCATCGAGGCTGCCGGCCGCGTGGATAATGCCGCGCAAATCGGCGAACTCGGCCCGGCCCAGCAGCCGCGCCAACTCATCGGCGTTGGCCACGTCACAGGACGCAACCAAGACCGAGGCGCCTTGCTGCTCCAGCTCGGCCGTGGCGGAATTGGGCGCGGCATGACGCCCGACCAGGGCCAGGTGGCGCGCGCCGCGTGAGACCAGCCAGCGCGCCAGGGCCAGCCCCACCGCGCCCAGGCCGCCGGTGATGAGATACAGGCCGTCTGGGGAAATCACCAGCGGTTGACTGACGGCGGCCGGCGTGGCGCGCTCCAGGCGGGCCGCATAACATTGGCCACCACGCAGCGCCAACTGGTCTTCAGAAGAGCGACCGACCCAATTGGCGAGCGCTTCAGCCGCGGCCGGGTCATCATCGTCCAGATCAATTAATCCCCCCCATAGATCGGGCAGCTCAAGCGCCATCGTGCGACCCAAGCCCCACAGCAGCGCCTGCCCCACGGCGACATTCGGCTCGTGTGGCAAGACGGCCTGCGCCCGGCGGGTGACCAGCCACAGGCGCGTTGGCTCCGGCAACTGGGCCAGCGCTTGAGCGAGGCGCAAGACCTCGCCGCAGCGCGCCCTAGCCGACTCAAGCGGATCGCCTTCGGGCACATCGTCCAGCGCCCACAGGCAGACGATTGCGTGGCGCAGTATGGCCGCGGCCTCATCAGCCGCCAACAAATCCACCAAGGCTTGTGTCGAATCCAGATTAAGCTGGTCACGCCGCACCAGGCGCCAGGGGATGCCGCGCTCGGTGAGGCGCTGCGCGACGGAAGCGCCGAGGCCAGCCGCATCCGACAGGATGAGCCAACTTCCCCCATCCGGCTCCGGCGCAGCGCTGGCCGTGACGGCCAGTGGACGCCAACGCACCTGATAGAGCCAATCGTCCAGGTTGGGTTCAAGCGACCGGAGCAAGCTCGCGCTGCGCGCGGCCATCACGCGCAGGCCGGCGATCTCCACCAACACGCGCCCGTGCTCATCTAGAAGGGCCACGTCGCCGGCAAACACGCCGCCGGCTCGTTCGGGACACAGCCGCGCATAGCACCAGACGGCGTCCGCGCCAGCATCCAAGAAGCGCAGGCGATCCAGTCCGACCGGCACATAGACAACTGGATCACGCGCGTCGTTCGGCCAGGTCGCGCCGAAAACCTGAAGGCTGGCATCCAGCAAGCCCGGCTGCAGGCGAAATCCACTGGCACGCTCCTCAGTGGATGGCAAACGCAGACGGGCCAGCGCTTCACCAGTACAGCGATGGAGTTGCCCAACCCAACGGAAGGCGGGCCCCAGGTTGGTCGCGCGCACGGCCATGAACGAATAAAATTGCTCGCCGGAGAGCGTCTCGACGCAGCGCGCCAACACGGCTGGGCGATCAACTTTGGGGATGGCCGCGTCATCCCCGGCGCTGCTGGATCGGATTACGCCCTCACTGTGCAGACGCCAATCGCTGCCGAGCGCGGCGCTGCTAAAGATTTGAAGCTGTGTCGCGCCGTCGGGCTGGCTGCTCAAAATGGTTTGAACCGTGATAACTGCCTCGGGCTCAATCAGCAGCGGCACGCGGAACGACATGTCTGCAAGAGTACATGCGCCTGAGCCAATCACCCGCTCGGCGGCGGAAAGGGCCATGCTCAAATAGACGGCGCCCGGCACGACCAGCGTGTCGTAAAGAAGGTGGTCGCGCAACAAAGGAAGCTGATCGCTAAAGATCGACTCAAAGAGCGTGGCGGGCAGCGCGGTTGACAACCGCCGGCCAAGCAAGGGAGCCTCCTGCTCCAGTGCCGCGGCCGGTGGGACGGGCGCCCGGCGCTCGATGGGAAACGTCTGTGGTTGGAAGGCATACGTGGGCAGCTCGGTCCGCCGCCAGGCCGGCCCGTCCAGCGCCGGCCAATGGATGCCCACCCCTGCCGTCCATAGCGCCCCTACCGCGCCCAACACTTCTTCTATCTCGTCCCCCTTGCCACGCAGGGAAGTAACCCACTGCGCCGGCTCGCGCTCGTCCCAGGCCATCTGCCCCAACCCGCTCAGTTGGCCTCCCGGCCCGGCTTCCAGCACCACCTGGCTGCCGAAGGCTGCCAGCGCCGCCACCCCATCCCCATACCGCACCGCCTGCTCCACCTGCGCCCCCCAGTACGCCGCGTCCAACACTTCCCCGGCCCCCACCCGCCGCCCCCACTGCCCGCTCACTACCGCGATCTCGGCCGCGTGAAATTGCACCCCGTCCAGCACGCGCCGGAAGTCCGCCACCATTGGCCGCATCAGCGGACTGTGGAAGGCGTGCCCCACCCCCAGCCGCTTGCTCCCCATCCCAGCCGCCTGGCAGGCACGCTCCACCGCTCTCACTGCCTCACCATCCCCCGCCACCACCACCCGCGCCGGACCGTTCACCGCCGCGATCACCGCCGCGCTCCCCAGCCGCGCCAACAGATCCCGCGTCCAGCTTTCTCCGGCTTCCACCCCCAGCATTGCCCCGCCCGCCGGCAGCGCCTGCATCAGCCGCCCGC
>JAYTFQ010000646.1:0-5376 GCA_043734225.1 Anaerolineales bacterium
GCTGTCCGGCCGCCTTTGTCGCGGCTTTTACGGATGACGGCAAAGTCGAGTATGAAGTCAGCGTTGGCGCGGAGGCTTTGCTGCACAGCCAGAAGGAGCTGCCGCCCTACACCGAACTGCGGTCCGCGCAAATCAACGCGCTGCGCGCGAACGGTCATTCAAAAGCGCTCATTGAGAATGGCATGTTCGAGTGGGGCGAGTACCACATCATGCCGCTGCGCGGGCAGGGGGTGGACGCGCCGTTGGGCCTGCTCGGCTGGCTGGCGCGGCCAGAACCGCTGACCGCCGAGGAGATTGGCGCGCTGGTCACGCTCAGCCGGCGAGCCGCCGTGGCTCTGGACGACCGGCGGTTGCAGCAAGATGTGTTTCGCGCGGTGGATCGCCTGTTGCCGCAGATTGAAGAGATTCAGCGCATGCGGGCAACCGCCAACGCCTCCGGCGCGCAATCGCTGGCCGCGGCGCCCGAAAACATTATCAACAGTGCTGACTTGCCGGCCATGATCAAGAATGCGCTCAGTCACTATTGGGGCGGGCCCAAGCTGACCGACAGCCCATTGATGCGTCTAAAGATTGTGCAGCAGGCGTTGCGCGAGCACAATGGCAACGCCACCAATGCGCTGCGGGCAGTGCTGGGTCAGGCGATAGAGCGCATCAAGCCCGAAGGCCAGCGCAAATTTACCGCCGACTGGATTTTGTACAACATCCTGGAAATGAAATTCCTGCAAAATCGGCGCGTGCGGGAGGTGGCCTTGCGGCTGGCGGTATCAGAGGCGGACCTGTATCGCAAGCAGCGCGCGGCCATCGAGCAGGTGGCCCAGGCAATTGCCGCCATGGAGCGCGAGGCCGCCGAGCGCGCCACCGATTATGATGTGGCCGGCTAAGGCTGGCCCGGTGTAGCTGATGTGGCCCAAATGGGCCAGACGACATTTGCCTTTGATTTGCGCTTTCCCGCGATTCGAGTATGCTTGGGACCAGCGCTCAGAACACTTGAAAAGGGTAAGCAGCATGAACTTCAATCGACCGCAAGACGCAGGCGGTGCGCCTATCGATGAGGGGTGGTGGGCAGCCGTATTGCAAGAAGAAGAGTCCCATTTTTCGCCCAAGCGCGGCACGGGGCGATCCAGCAGCCCGGCCTCGGGCGATCCGGCGGCCGACTGGCAGGCCGCGCGCCATTTGTACGAGGCTGACGAGCCCATTGAATTGGATGCTGTTGGCTACAACCGCGGCGGTCTGCTGGTTAGTTTTCGCTCGCTGCAGGGCTTTGTGCCGGCCTCGCACCTGGTGAATTTTCCCAACCAGGTGTCGGAGGAAGACCGCATGGCGGCCCTGGCGCACAAGGTGGGGGCGCATCTCAAGCTTAAGGTCATCGAATATGATCCGGCCAAAGGCCGGGTGGTTTTTTCCGAACGGGCGGCGCAGGCCGGGCCGGGTTCCCGCCAGCAAGTGCTTGGCTCACTCCGGCCAGGCAGCCTGGTGTCGGGCGTGGTCACCAACGTGTGCGATTTTGGCGCCTTTGTGGACTTGGGCGGCATCGAAGGCCTGATACACGTTTCCGAGGTGTCCTGGAGCCGGGTGGGGCATCCGGGTGATGTGCTCAGCTGCAACCAGACCGTGCAGGTGTCGGTACTATCGGTGGATGCCGACCAGGGACGCGTGGCGCTGAGCTTGAAGCGGCTGCGGCCGGACCCGTGGGCGAATGTCGAGCAGCGCTATCACCTGGGTCAGGTGGTTGAAGGCATGGTCACCAACGTCGTCAACTTTGGCGCCTTTGTTGGCATCGAGGAGGGTCTGGAAGGACTCATCCACGTGTCCGAGTTGGCTGACGGTCATTTTCTGCACCCGCGCAATGTGGTGCGTGAAGGTGACCAGGTGCGCGCCTGCATCGTCAGCATCGATGGCTCCGGCCGGCGGCTGGGCTTGAGCTTGCGCCGTCTGGCGGCGCTGGAAGCGGCTGCCAGCGCTCCGGCCGTGGAATACGCCCCGAACGGGCACGGCGAAACCAGCCACTAGCGGCTGCCGCTCGGTCCGGCCTTGCGGACCACACTCAAGTTGTTTGGCGGGTCAAGGCGCGCGCCAGTGCTGCCTTGGCCCGCTGCGATTCTGGTAGAATTAATGTGCTGGTAGAATGGTCTAGACAATGAGCCGCAAACCCGAACCCCAGCCTCCCGCGCCGCCTGCCCGGCGCTACGCACAAGAAGAATTGCCGCACCCGCCGGCCGATGCCGCCAGCCAGGCCTTGAGCCGGGTGGTGGTGCTGGGCTCGCGCCTATACCGCTACTGGCGCAACCTTGGGGCCGTTTTGGTGATCGCGCTGGCCTTACTCACCCTGCTGGGTTTGATCGGCCTGTCGTACGGCACGCTGCTGAACGCTTGGGCCGACTTTTTGCGGCGCTGGCTGGGCTGGGGCGCCATCCTGGTCCCCGTCTCGTTGGGCTGGCTGGCCTGGCTGCAGTTGGCGCCGCACGCGCTGCGGGCCGGCGCGCCCATTCGCATTCACTGGCCGCGGGTGATCGCCGCGGAGGCGGCGGTTGTGGCGCTGCTGGGCCTGATGAACCTGGCGATTGGCAAGAACGTGACGCTGGCGGCCGCGGGGCAGGGTGGCGGGCTGGTTGGGTGGTCGATTGGTTATGCGGCGAGCGTGGCGCTGCCGGCCCCCGCTGACGGGCTGCTGCTGCTGGCCCTGTTTGTGTTTGGCCTCTTTCTATCAAGCGAAGTCACGGCCGAACGGCTGGGGCGCGTCTTGGAACGGCTGCAATCCTTCGGTTTCGAAGGCGCCGAGCCCAGCGCGGCTGACCGCGCGCCAACTCGTAAACCGGCCGTGAGCGCGAGCGCGGCGGCCGAGCCGATCACGACGCGCGAGACTGCCCCAACGCGCAAGCCGCGCGCCAAGATCGCGGCCAATGAGCGGGTGCGCGTGCCGGTGGAAACCGCCGACAACGAAGTCAAGCCCAAGCTCAAAAAACGCGCGGCCATTTTGCCCGACCTGGCGCTGTTGGACAACAGTGAGGGGCGACGTCCGGCGCAGAAGGATATTGACGAAGTCGGATCGGTGATCGTCAAGACGTTGAAGGAGTTTGGCGTGCCGGTGACGGTGTTGGGCGCGCGCGTGGGGCCCAGCGTCACGCAGTACCAGGTGGAGCCGGGTTTTGTAGAGCGGCCCGGTCCAGACGGCGCCAGCAAGCAATGGAAAGTGCGCGTGGCGCAGATTTCGTCGCTGAGCGACGACCTGGCGCTGGCGCTCTCGGCCAACACCTTGCGTATTGAAGCCCCGGTGCCGGGCGAAAGCTATGTCGGCATCGAAGTGCCGCACCGGCGCGCCTCCACGGTCAGCTTGCGACCCGTCATCGAATCCGAGGCCTTTCAACGGCTCAGCACGCCCCTGGCGGTGGCCCTGGGGCGGGATGTGTCGGGCGGGGCGGTGGCCGGCGACCTGGGCAAGATGCCGCACCTGCTGATCGCGGGCACAACTGGCTCGGGCAAGAGTGTATGCATTGCCTCGCTGGTGACTTGCCTGGCGGTCAACAACACGCCGGACGACCTGCGCATGGTGCTGATCGATCCCAAAATGGTGGAGTTGGTGCGGTTCAATGGCTTGCCGCATCTTTTTGGCAAGGTTGAAACCGATCTCGATCGGATCACCGGGGTGCTGCGCTGGGTGACGCGCGAGATGGACCGGCGCTACAAGCTGTTTGAAACCGTCGGCGCCCGCAACCTGGAGAGTTACAGAGGGAAAATTGGCAAGAAGGACACGGCCGAGCGCCTGCCGCGGCTGGTGGTGTTTATTGACGAATTGGCCGACCTGATGATGCGGGCGCCGGACGAGACCGAGCGGACCGTTGTGCGGCTGGCGCAGATGGCGCGCGCCACCGGCATTCACATGGTGGTGGCCACGCAGCGCCCGTCGGTGGATGTGGTTACCGGGTTGATCAAAGCCAATTTCCCGGCCCGTATTTCCTTCGCGGTGGCCTCCTCCACCGATTCGCGCGTCATCCTGGACACGGTCGGCGCCGAATCCTTGCTCGGACGCGGCGATATGCTGTTCCTCAACCCGGAAGCGGCCGCGCCCCAGCGGCTGCAGGGCTGCTACGTGACTGACCGCGAGATTGATAAGGTGGTAGGCTACTGGCGCGAGCAGGCGGCTGAGGCCGGCGAGCCCGAGCAACTGGAGCTTGAGCAGGAACATCCGGACGCCACACCTGCCGCGGCTGAGCCCGCGCCCGAGCGTGCTCCGTGGGATATGATGCTGGCCCGCGAGTCCGTCGTCGAAGACAAGGACGGGCAAATCGAGCAGGCAATTGCCATTGTCAAGAAGTACGGCACGGCCAGCGCCTCGCTCCTGCAGCGCAAGATGCGCCTCGGCTATCCGCGCGCGGCCCGCCTGATGGATGAATTGCGCGAGATGGGCGTGGTGGGGCGCGAACAGACCGGCGGCAAGACCCGCGAGGTGTTCGTGCGTGGCGACGATGACCCCATTGGCGATCGCGCCGCGCGCATCATTGGCGGGGAGGCCGCGAGCCCAGAGGCGCCACCCGACGCCGAGGCGGATGAGGGCCAGGCATAAGCCTTCCGCGGCCGTTCGCTGTTTCAGCGGATCATGGCCGTTGCAAGTTGGCAATGATGCAAGCACTTGAGCTGGCGCAGCCGGGACCGGCCAGCGAGCCGCGCCTGCAATGGGTCACGCGTCGAGTGCCCCAACCGGCGCGTGAGGGCGGGGCGCGCCAGGTGCTGCTGAAGGTGCGCGCCTGCGGCGTTTGCCGCACCGATCTGCACATTGTGGAGGGTGACCTGCCGCTCCACCGGCAGCCGATCATTCCCGGCCATCAGGTGGTGGCAACGGTGGCGGCCGTGGCGCCGAATGAGAACGCGCTGAAGCTGGGGGATCGGGTTGGCGTGCCCTGGTTGTTCGCGGCCTGCGGCGTGTGCCAGTTCTGCCGGCGCGGCTCGGAGAATTTGTGCGAGCAAGCCCAATTCACCGGCTGGGATGTCGACGGCGGCTACGCCGAATATCTGCTGGCGCGTTCAGACTTCGTTGTGCGCATCCCAGACGCGTTTGACGATGTGGCTGCGGCGCCGCTGCTGTGCGCGGGAGTCATTGGGTATCGGTCCCTGCGCTTGGCCGATGTGCAGCCCGGTGAACGGGTTGGCCTGGTGGGCTTTGGCGCCAGCGCGCATCTGGTGCTGCAGGTGGCGCGCCATTGGCAGTGTGAGGTGGCCGTGATGACACGCGGCGCCGCCCATCGGCGGCTGGCGGAGGAATTGGGCGCGGCCTGGACGGGCACTGTGGAACAAGCGCCCCCCTGGCCGCTAGACCGGGCGGTGATTTTCGCGCCGGTCGGCGGACTGGTGCCCACGGTGCTGGGCCGGCTGCGCAAGGGC
>JAYTFQ010000647.1:0-4146 GCA_043734225.1 Anaerolineales bacterium
ATGCTGCCCAGGCTTACGCCGTCCTCGCCGGTAATGGTGCGCCCATTGCCAGGGCGCGCTCCTCGGTGTTGACCGCCCACTGGAAATCGCCGCCGCCCCACTCGCGCGTTATTTCTTCCGCCACGGCGGCGCATTCGCACACCGCCGCCGCTGAGCATTGTAGTTGGCTTCACCGACTCACCGCCACCCACATCTGCGTCCCATCTGTCTCCACTGTCACCGCCCCATGCTGATCCGTCCGCAGCACGCTGGGCCCGTCCAGCGCTGCCAATACTTGCGGCGCCGGGTTGCCCAGCGCGTGGGCGCCGACCGAGATCAGCGCCAGGCGCGGGTTGAGCGCGGCGAGCCAATCCGCGCCGGTGGCGGCGGCCGAGGCGCCGGCCGAGCAGCGTGTAGACGACCACGCCGATGAGCGCGAGATACACGCTGCGCCGCGCGCCGAGCAGCGGGCGCGACATCGCCATGAATACGCCAACCCGGATGGCAATATTGAACCCGCAGTTCATTACCCAAACAGGATGTGGTTTTCCGGCTTATTGGGCACTTTCTATACCAAATAAGGTTGGTTCCAGGTGGGAAAAGTAGTCCCGACAGGGCGATCATTGCCTCGTCACCAGGAAGACTGTTGTTTTGGTCTATAATCCCCAACTGTCCTTTCCGTACGGGGGAATACAAATGCGTCGCGATTTATCGAATCGCTTGGCTCTCTGCCAGGCAGCATGGCTGTTCCTCTACATAGCAACTTGCGATTCGCCATCATCCGCAACTCCACACGTACCTTCGGCGAATCAACCGACAATCCTGGGGGTTCAAGCCACAACTCTGACGCCGAAACACAACCAGTTGAAAAGGAGTCTTGGCTTGCAGTATCGACTAGGATCGCAGCAATCCGGGACCGTTTGGCTCCAAACGCACAGGTAGGAACGTCAATGCCGGCATGGACAATACACGCACTTACTACGTCTACGTATACATTGATCCACGAAACTTCGAGGAATTCTATTATGGGAAAGGCAAAAGGAATCGAAAACTAGCGCATGTCGTAGACACCAATGATGACAGCGAAACGGTTAGGCGTATTAAGGTTATCAAAAGCGCCGGTCGAGATCCCACAATAAAGGTCATTGCTTCAGGCCTCACGGAAGACGAAGCCTTTCTTATCGAGACGACCCTCATTTGGAAACTTGGCCGCACTCTAGATAACGATTCTCCCGGACACTTTACACATAAGTTCCGGCCCCATAACACTCTGCATCTTGATCTGAAGGGATTTGACTACCACAACGGAATTTTTCTTTTGAATGTCGGCGAAGCGGGGGCTCTTAGGTCATGGCGTGACTGTCAACGCTATGGATATATGTCAGCTGGGCAGTGCAAAAGATATCGCAAGTTACTGGAAGAGTTTAGGCCGGGCGAAAGTAAGTCTTGGGAAGGGACAATCCATGCGCAACAGATTCGCTTTCGCCGGGTTAGCCGTAGCCGGGTCATTATCGATGGTCGCTCTGCTATTCTGGCTGGTCCAGATGGCTTCCGCCGCAGGGCCGCGTCCGGCCTGGCCCGGCGGACACATGAACATTGATTCCGGCTCCATTTCGGTTTCGGCTACTCTATATCTCCCGATGATCCAGTTGTCGCGCCCACGTCCCTATGTGCCACCGGATAACGCTGTGTCGATTGTTAACATCAATAACTGGTGCTATGTCATCAGTATTCGCGTGGGGTCCTGCTGGCTGGTGGGGGAGGTTATGAACACGACTTCCACCCCCGTCTACGATGTCACGGTCAGACAGGATGAATGTGACATTAACGGCAATGTCATCCGCAATGATGAAAGTTCTACGCGCTTACCCCAGATCGCCACTGGGCAGCTCGGTTCTTTTGGAATTACCACCGATTTCGCCTACTTTCCATATTCTATTCCTTGCGGCGCAACCAGGGTGGTCACCTGGTCCACTCAAATCAGCAACGCGATCCTGCCCGTCACTGTTCTCAATTCAAACTGGACGACTTTGACCATAACGAATGCGCCGGGCTCCGAAATTGTTGAGATCCGGGGAGCGTTGCGGAATGACACGAGTCAATCGCTAACTTCCACGGTGGCTGCAGCGACGCTTTACGATTCGGCCGGAAATATCATTGATACGGGCAGTTATACCGCCGAAACGACTCTTGAACCTGGGATAACGGTGCCCTTCACGATCACTCTGGTTAACTGGCCCGCATTTCTGTTTTACAGCGGCCAGTTCAGATACTACGACGTGAGTGCTCAAGGTCGCGGCGCACCATAGGGCGCCGTATACTAAGGACCGCACGAGTGCTTCTGACACCCGTAAAAAGCTGGGCGTGTATTCAATCGAAACTGGAAGTCGGCTGATCTTCCTTCATGTCGGGCTGGTTCAGGCAAGGCCGCCCGCGCTGCGTTGTCATGAATGACCCGCTGCCACCCACATCTGCGTCCCATCCGTCTCCATCGTGATCGCCCCATGCTGATCCGTCCGCAGCACATCGCGCCCGGCCAGCCCTGCCAGCACCTGCGGCGCCGGGTTGCCCAGCGCATTCGGGCCGACCGAGATCAGCGCCAGGCGCGGGTTGAGCGCCGCGACCCAATCCGCGCCGGTGGCGGCGGCCGAGGCGCTGTCCCCGAGCAGCAGCGCCGTGACTGGCTGGGCCAGTCCGTCGTTGACCAGCGTCGTTTCGGTGGCGGCATCCAGGCCGGGCGCCAGCACCACCGAGAATTTGTCCCACTCCAGCCGCAGCACACTGCCGGTGTCGCCATCGGCGATGACGGATAAGCTGACGCCAGCGCCCAGGTCCAACACGGGCAGGGTCCCGGCATCATCGGTTTCAATCCCCTGGTCATTCAGCTTTTGGCGCAGCGCGTGATAGGCGGCGGAGCGGCCGGGGGCGCGGGTGAGCAGCACGCGCTTGGGGTGATACAGGTCCAGCAGGTCTGGCAGCGCGCCGATGTTGGCGTCGAACGGCGCAGCAATGACCAGCACGTCCAGGTCCTTCGTGAACAGCGGCAGTTGCGCCGCCAACCCGCGCTGCAGGGTCAGCGCGCCGGGGCCGCCATCCACCAGCACCGTGGCGCCGCCGGGCGATTGGATGAGAACGGCTTCGCCCTGGCCGGTGGTGTTGGCCGGTGACCCAACATCCAGCACTGTCACGCGCAGCCGGCCGGGCGTGGGCTGGCTGGCATACGACGTCCAGACAACCACGGTTCCGGCCAGCAGGATGACCAGCCCGCCCATCGGCAGCGTTTGGCGTGATGTCTTTGCCCACCAGGCCGGCCGGTCCGCCGCCGGCTTGCCCAGCACCCAGGTGAGACCAAACAGCGCGGCGTAATAGATGACGACCAACGCTGGCGTGGTCTCGCCCAGCGCGAAGGAAGCATCGGGCAGGTGGGCGAAGAACTGGACGAAGGCGATGGTATAGGCACTGAAGGGCCAGGCGAGCCAGGCGAGCACCTGGCCCAGCGGCAGCCAGACCAGCCCGGCGATAAGCGCCAGACCCGAGAGCACCTCCAGCGCCGGTTGAGCGGGCAGGATGACCAGGTTGGCCAGCAGCGCAACGAGCGAGAACTGATGAAAGTAGTAGACCAGCAAGGGCAGGGTGGTGAGCTGGGCGGCGATGGTGAGCAGGATCAACTCGCCGGCGGCACTGGCGATGGCGCGGGCGCGCCGGGCGGTGGTGCGCCGCGCTGCCTGGGCCTCGACCCACGCTTGCAAGCGCTCACCATACAGCAGGATGCCGAGCGTGGCGGCGGCGGTGAGCTGGAAGCTGATGTCCCACACCACCAGCGGGTTTTGCAAACTCATGGCCAGCGTGGCGGCGGCCAGGGTGTTTACGCCCCAGGCTTGCCGGCCCAGCCGCTGGCCGATGAGCGCCAGGCCGCTCATGATGGCGGCGCGCACGACCGAAGCGCCGGCGCCAACCAGCAGGGTGTAGAACACAATCCCAACCAGCGCGATATACACACTGCGCCGCGCGCCCAGCAGCGGGCGCGAGACGGCCATAAATACGCCAACCAGGATGGCAATATTGAACCCGGAGATAGCAATGATGTGCGCGGTGTTGGTGGCGGCGAAATCGGCTTGCAGCGCCGGCGACAGGCTGGAGGCATCGCCCAGCAGGATGCCGGACAGC
>JAYTFQ010000648.1:0-10842 GCA_043734225.1 Anaerolineales bacterium
TCCGCGCGGCGTTGGGACATTCCGTTGAACGTCCCAACGCCGCGCGGAGAATTATTGACCGACAACCGCCACGTACGCCTTGGTCCATGCGTCGTAGGCCACGCATGTCTTCTGCCCGTTGCCGCAATCGGCGATGGGCGTCTTCCAGAACGCGATCTTGGCGAAGTTCTCGCTGCCGTTGGTCTGGCAGCCGGTGGCGCCCAGCAGGTCATTGCCCGTGCAGGCATCGGGCGTCACCGGCACCGAGCCGAACCAGGAGGCCAGGTCGCCCTGGAGCTTCTTTTCCAGCGAGTGGTTCAGCCACAGATAGGCGCAGTTGGGGTGCGGCGCCTTCGTGGCCATCATGGTCGTGTCCGCCCAGCCGGTGGCGCCCTCGGATGGAATCACGCTGGCCACATCCGGCTTGGTGGCATCCGCCACGTGGGCCGCCACCAGCGTGTTCACCTGGTATGGCCAGGAGGTGGCCACCACCACGCCCTCATTGGTGAAGTCGTCGATTTGGGTGGTGGCATCCGGCCAATAGCGCTGCACCAGCGGGCGCTGCTGGGTGAGCAGCGCCACGGCCGCATCGAACTGCGCCTGGGTCAGCTCATACGGGTCGGTGATGCCCAACTCGGGCTTGTGGGCTTTCAGGTACAACGCCGCATCGGCAATATAAATTGGCCCCGAGTAGGCCTGCACGCGGCCCTTGTTCGATTTGCCGTCCGGCAGCGTTGTCTCCTCAAACAGCACGTTCCAGCTCGTCGGCGCCTGGCCCTTGAAGGCCGTCGTGTTATACATCAGCACGTTCGAGCCCCACTGGTACGGCACCCCATAGTGCTTGCCGTTAACCGTGTGCCAGCCGCCGTTCTGCAGGCGCGGATCGACCCGGCTCCAATCCTTGATCAGGTTCAGATTAATCTCTTGCACCGTGCCGCCATAGACCAGCCGGAGGCTGGCGTCGCCCGAGGCCGTCACCAGGTCGTACCCGCCATTGTTCATCAGCGTGACCATCTCATCCGAGGTGCTGGCCACCTTCACGTTCACCTTGCAGCCGCTGTCCTTCTCGAAGCCGGTCACCCAGTCGTAGTTCTTGTCGTTGTCACCGCGCTCCACATAGCCGGCCCAAGCAATAATATCCACCTGCCCCTCGCCGGGGCCGATGGCCTGCTGCACGGCGGCTGTCGGCGAGGCCACAGCCCCGCCGCAGGCCGCCACGAAGAAACTGGCTGCCAGCAGGGCGCCGCCCAGGTGTTGCAATCGTTTCATTGTCACAATCTCCTCCTTGAATGGGTTGAACGGCGAGGTCGCAAATCCCCACAGTGAAACAAAGGGGAAGGCCGGCGTCCGGGGCTATGTTCCGCGCTAGCGCGCGCACCGCTCGGCTTTACGGCCAGACCATCCGATT
Organism: Anaerolineales bacterium; assembly: GCA_043734225.1. Taxonomy (GTDB): domain Bacteria; phylum Chloroflexota; class Anaerolineae; order Anaerolineales; family UBA6663; genus JAYTFQ01. Next base: position 1,388 of record JAYTFQ010000648.1, read on the forward strand.
TGGGCGCTTGTCGCTGTGGATCGCAACCGGCATCCGAGCGGGAAGCGCGCTAATGCCCCAGAAACGCTTTGTATGTCAGCCACTTGCGATTGAATTGCTGCAGTCGGCTGAAAAACCGGCCGTAGCGGTCCTTGCGAAAAGTCTTGTCGTTGACGTATAGCCTCGAGAACGCCCGGATCAGGCCCGCGTAGCGCATCTGGCTTTCTTTGAACACGTTCTCCTTCTGCGCCGCAATCTGCTCGGGCGTCAGGCCGCCCTTCGGTTTGCTCGTTTTCTTCGCTTTGGACTTAGGCGTCGCGTCGGTCTCAGACTGCTCGCCGTCCAGTGACACCTCTTCAATTCCAAACAGCGCATTGTGCTCCAGGAGTGCCGCTGCTCGTCGCTTGGCATCGCGCTCGAACCTGGCCCGGCCAATATCAAAGTATTGCGTGTAGCGATCAATGGCCTGGTCGAGCGCCGCCACCGTGCCGCGCGTCTGGGCCGTCTGGGCCGCCCCCGGGCGCACCGCGCCGCGCACGGCGCTCTTCATGCCCCCGGCCAGACGGGCCAGCACCGGCCGGTCGCGCGATGCCACCTTGAATTTCTGGTATTCGGGTGTCAGCTCGAAAACGGGCAGGATCTTGGTGTTAATAAACTCCTGGTTCGCCACCCGGGCATTGTCCATCCACTGCGCCATCTCGGCCCAATCCTTGGCCTGCGCCCGCGAGTCCAGATTTTCCTTTATCCGAGGCGGCAACTGAACAGGCTGCGGCGCTTTGTCCGCTATGTACTTGTTGTACAGGTCCCGATTGTTGGTGCTGGCATCAAAGTAGAAGTTGAAGCTTCCGCTGGCGTTCTGCTCGGCCATGTATTTCTTCAACACGGGCAGCACCTTGCGGTTGTGGCCCAACACCTGTATGCGCAGGACCGCGCCCTGAAAGACCGGCCGGTTAGGCCCCGGCTCGGCCTCGTCTGAGTTGGTCTGCTCGGGGCCGGTCTCGCTGGTCTCCTCGCTCGGCGTCTCCTCTGTGCTGGGGGACGAAAGCTCGATAGCCAGCGGCGCGGCGTTCTGCACCAGGTCCTGGCTGAGAGGCGCCGGCGCGCCCACCTCGGTGGATAGCTCCGTGCCGGGCGGCTCAGTCGTGGGCGCTGTGGTCGTCGGCTCTGCGGTCGTCGACCCGCCGGCGGTGTGCGCCTCGCCCTCGGCCATCAGCCGCTTGAGCGCGGCCAGATCGTTCCGGGCGCCATTGATCTTGGCCATCATCTGGCTGCGCCAGGGAATATCTTGGGGATCTTGCGCCTTGTCGGGGTGATACATCAGCGCCAGGTGTTTGTACAGGCCGCTGGCGGTATCTAAATTGAACGCGCGCTGCAGCAGGCCGCGCACCGCCCGGTTGCCAAAGCGCCGCTGCAGCGCAATGACATCGGCCGCGCTGGCGACCTGTGGGTTCTCCATCGCCGCCGACATATTGCCCATCTCGGCGCCGGGCGCGGCCACCTGGCGCGCGGGCGGCTGGCGCCCCTTCAGGCGCTTATCGTCGGACGAATGGTCGGCGTGCTTGCGAGGCGTGCTGGCTATGGCGAAGCTCCCACCGGCTGGCGAATAAGTGGCCGGATTATAGCGCAATTGGGCCGCTGGCCCAACATTCACATCCAATTCATTGGACGGGAATACTACTCTTGCCAGACGCCAAAGTCAATTTTCAACTTGACTGGGGCGCATTCGCAGATGGTGGTCACTTTTCGACTGCGCCTGATGTGCCAGCCCCGCGCGGGCCTAAAGGCGCCGCGCTGCGCAACGACGGTGGCTACCCCATACGCTTCGCTCGGGGCGCTGCGCGAAAGCCAGCTTCCGTAAGCCCCGTTTATTGCGTAGCATCCTTTAGGGTGGGGCGTTGCTACCAGCCCGGAGCTTCAGCTCCGGGCGGCGCCGGATGGGAAACTCGTCGGCCAAAAAGTGCGAATGCACCCCTAGACTGCATCCGTAATCACCTGCTCTGTCGCGTCCCGCGTGCTGGCCGAGCGGCCGGAGGGGAACGTCACGGTCGTCGCGTCATGGGTGCGGACGATGGTCAGCCCCTTGTGCCGGATGGTCACCGGCCACGGAAATGGGTTGCGGCCAGACAGGTACACTTTGCGCGGGCTGACAATGCGCACGCCCAGCGTGTGCATGAACAGCGCCACCGGCGCCACGCCCCACAAATAGTCGCGGTCGCCCAGCCCTTCGAGTTGGTCCGGGTTGTACGCCTCGCGAAAGGCCTTTTCTTCCTTCAGCGTGTGCAGCATCCCGCGCATCACCCGCGCGATCAGTTCGGCCGCTTCGGCCCGGTAGCCATAGTCCACCAACCCCTCGCCCAGCATCGTGTTCCACATCATCCACACGCCGCCGCTGCCGCCGCGGTTGTCGGGCTTACAGGCCGGGTCGGCCGCTGAGCAGTTGGGGATGCCGTTGGCGCGCCAGTAGCGGTCCGGGTCCAGCAGCGTGCGCCGGATCAAGGTCTCGGCCCGCGCTGGGGTGGGCAGCCCTGCCCACAGCGGCAGCAGCAGCGTCTGGTCCTGCCGCGTGTAATCCACAGTGCTGACAGTGACCTCGTGCTCCTCGCTCAGCCCGTGCACTTCCACCCGGTCCAACTGGCTGTACAGCTTCTCGCTGCTGGCCGTGCCAATTCCAAAGAACCACTGCACGCGCGATTGGCGAAGGTTTTCCACCCGGTGGCGGCCGCGCCGGCCGCGCCCCGAAAAGCTGACCGTGATCGGCGGACGCGACTCGCGCGGACCGGTGACCTTTACCAGCAGCCGTGCCGGCAAGGCAAAGCGCCGCACCACATCCAGCGCCAGGTCGCCGCGCCCGCTGGCCAGCACTTCGCCCGGCGGACCGGAATGTGAGTCGCGATCAACATATTGATAATTAGCCACCGCACCGCGCCACATGCCATCCACGCGGTGCGCCAGCCGATCAGCCCGCTCGGCCAGCACCGGATCAGGCGGCAGCCCACTGACGGCCGCCATCCGCTCCAGCGCCCGGCACTCGCGGTACAGATAAGAAGCCAGGTCCGGCGTCTCGGCGGCGGTGATATCCGCCCCCTGCGCCCACGGCTGCCACAGCACGAACGAGGGGTTGTCGTCAAACGCTGACTGGATGGTGTGCGTCCACTCGGGCAGACCGTCCTGATCGCGGTCATGCCGCGGCGTAAACCACACATCCAAAAAACGCCGCAGCCCGGGGTACACCTCAGCCAGGAAGGCTGCATCCTCGGTGTGCTCGTACAGACGCCAGGCGAGGCTGGCCAACAGCGGGATGCACAGGATGCGTTCGCGCTGACCGGCCAGGCCCGGCTTCCAGTCGATAAAACCGTCCTCGGCCTGCACCGCCAGCCAGTTGCGCAGGATGCCCTTGGCCAGCCCCGGCGCGGCCGAAACGATCTGCGGCAGGTTAACGTAGGCTTCCGTGGCCACCTGCCCGTTCCACAGCCAGGTGTAGTCCGAGCCGTCGCCCTTCAGCGAATGACCGCGATCGGCGTGGCGGCTGAATACAAATGACGGATTCGGCAGATGCGCCGTCGGCCCGACGTAGCCGCGCAGCGCCACCGTCTGCGCAAACGCCAGCGCGGCATCCCAATCGGGGTCGCCGGTCTCGATGTCCAGCAGGCCGGCGTTCAGCAGCTCGATGCGGGCAAACTCGCCCTCCCACTCTTCCTTCAGCAAGAGCTGCCGCATGCGCTCAGTCCCCTCCGCGCGATGGTCAATTGGCGGCGGCTCGCCGCGCGCCGGGGCGGGCGGTGGCCCCGTCGGCACCAGCGAGGCCGCCTGCACCCAGCGCACCGTGGCGCTCTCGCCCGGCTCCAAGTGCACCGCGCGCGCAATCGTCGGATACGGCGCCGGGGCGCGCTCGGCCGGGCCTTCCAGCAGCACCAGCACGTCCAGGTTGCCCGTCTGCCCCTCCAACAGCCCGGCCCGGCCAAAGATGTCTAGCTGGTCAGCAGCCATGACCCTGGCGTTATCCAGCGGCTTGAGCAGCGCTGAGAGCAGCAAGCTCACATCGCGCGGGGCGGTGGTGTTGTTGGTGAAGGTGAACTGGCCGGCCAGCGTGTGCGAATCCGGCACCCAGTAATCCGCGCTCACCGCCAGCCCGGCGAACGGCTCACAGGTGACGCGGATATAGTTGACGAAGAAGGCGCGTACTTCGGGCGGGGCGGCAAAGTCGGCCGGGTCGGTCACGTGCGCGTCACCGTCGGCGAAGGCGTGAAACAGCCGCATGTCCTGGGCGCGCAGCCCATATGTTGTGCGCAGCGCCAGCGCGGGCGGGTCGCCGCCGGTCAGGCTCAATTCCCAGATGTGGTCGTTGGCATAGTCGGTCGGCGCCAGGCGCGCATCCGCTGCCAGGCGCAGCGTCAGCGGGTCGGCCTGGGTCAGGTGCCAGTCACGCATGCAGCCACTCCAGCCCCGTGTTCATCTCAGCCTCATCCTTACTAGCGGCCTGAAAGATGAGGTCACGCCCGTGGGATTGCGGCTGGTCACCCAAAACCAGATGCTGCCATACAGCCGGTCGGGCTGTGGCGGCACCCGACAATCCACAACGGGCGGCGGGCAATCCCGTGTGCCCGACACCGCCAGCGACAGCCCAAAACTGCCGGCATGGATAATAATCGGCTGGAACAGCGCGGCCTGCGCCGGTGGCCGAGCCGCCCACACTGCCGCCCCGGCCAGGCAGGCCAACGCCAGCAGCGTGCCGGCCGCGGCGCAGCCCAGCGCCAGCTTGCGCGCCTCGCCCCCCGCCCCGCCCGCGCGCGGCAGGCCATCCGGGAGGCTGGCGCTCACATCAATCCAATTGTCCGGGCCAGCGTTTGCAGGTCCGGCACTTCCAGGTCGGGCTCCACCGTCACCGGCGGCGTCACGCCTGTGCCCGACTGCGCGTGGGCGCGATTGACCCATACGGTGGACATGCCCAGCGATTTGGCCGGCACGTGGTCGTGAAACAAGCTTTGGGCCACGTGCAGAATACGCTCGGGCGGCAGGCCCATACGCTGAAACGCCTGATGGAAATTGTTGAGCGAGGGCTTATACGACTTAACCTGCTGCGCCGTAATGATGTCGTTGAACGTCACGCCCAGCAGCGGCGCGGAATAGGCAAACAGGTCGTCGTCAATATTCGACAGAATGACCAGCTTGTATTTGCGGCGCAGCGCCTGCAGCGCGGCGGCCGAATCCGCGAACGCCGGCCAGTCGCGGACCGAGGTCGAAAAACTGTCCAGCTCCGCCGGTGTCGGGCGAAAGCCTGACGCATCGCCCAGGTCCAGCAGCACCTGCCGCAGCACTTCCTTGTAGGGCCGATAGGGCCCGCTCTGTATCTCCGGCTCCAGCGCGGCGAAACGCTGCAGCGCCGCCGCGCGGCCAATGGTCACGTGGTGCTGGGCGAACACCGGCGCCAGCGCCTGCCAGATGCCCGTCTCCCAATCGATCAGGGTGCCGTAACAGTCAAAGGTGAGCGCGTCAAACTCATCAAAATTCAGCATTCGCCCTCCTCACGGACCGGCCGCTTGCCGGGCGTAGGTGCCCGAGGTTTGCCCGATGCGCGGCTGGCACGGGTCACTGACCGCCGCCAGCGCCAGGCTATCGCCCTGGAGCTGGGCCTGGTATGCGCCGATCTGCTCTTTCGGGCAGGGCGCCAGGCCGATCAAGTCTTGAATATGGATGACGTCGCCCTCGATCCACCAGCGGCCCTGGTTCTCCGGGTTGGTCAAAATCTGCTGGCCGTCCGAGTCCCAACTCCAGGTGCCATCCTTGTTGAACAGGTAGAACGAGTTATTGTTCCCTTGCCACATGCCCACCAGCCCGCCGGCGACGGCGGCGTCGGCGGTTGCCGTGGGCGTGAAGGTGGCCGTTGACACGATGCTGGCCGTGCTGGTGGCAGCCGGCCGCGCCGTTGGCCCCGCTGTCGACGCCAGGGTGGCCGTCACGGGGCCCGCAGTGGCTGGGCTGGCGGTGGCCACCGCTGTGCCGCCAGCGACAAAGGGCGCCGTAGCCGTCGGCTGGCCGGGCGCCAGGGTAGCCGCCGGCGCGGTGGGTGAGCCGCAGGCCGCCGACATGAGTAATACCAACCATAGCGTTGCAACGATCAAGGGTTTCATAGGGTGGGCACAGTATAACGGATGGCCGGAGCCGGCCCAAGTAGGGGCGGACCTGCGTGTCCGCCCGGCCAAATAACGGCGTAGGGGCGGACCCGCGGGTCCGCCCGGCCCTGCCTTGCCTCGCATAACCCTGCCGCAACAAAGCTTATACAGCCCCTGGTTAACGCCCCAGCCGCATGCTATCGTTGACAAGTGTCATCCAGAACCACATCTATTTGGTGGATTCGCCGCGACCTGCGTCTGGCGGACAATTTAGCGCTGTTTGCCGCCGCGGCCGAAGGCCATGCGGTCGTGCCGGTATTCGTGCTCGACCCTGCCGTGCTCGACTCCCCCTATCACCGCGGCGCCGCGAAACGCAAATCGTTTCTATTTCACGGCCTGGCCGAGATGGATCGCGAGCTGCGCGCGCACGGCAGCCGGTTGATCGTACGCGCGGGCCGCGCGGTGGAAGTCCTGTCCGCGCTGGCCGCCGAGACCCGGGCACAAAGCATCCTCGCTGGCGCCGATTTCAGTCCCTTCGGCGCACGGCGCGATGCGCAGGTAGCCCAGCACCTGCCGCTAACCCTGGTCAATGATCTGACCATTCACCATCCGGCGGCAGTCCACAAGGCCGGCGGCGAACCTTATACAGTCTTCACGCCTTTCAGCCGCGCCTGGCGCGCCCTGCCCGCGCCGGCCTTTGATCCCGTACCCGTGCCGGCCGATCTGCACACCCCAGCCCGGCTGGTCTCCGCCGCCCTGCCCCCGGCTGAGCCGCTCCTTTATTTCCTGCCCGGCGAACAACATGCCCGCGAGGCGCTGCGGTCATTCGTCTCTGGCAGCGGCGCGCCCATCTATGACTATGCCCAGGGCCGCAACCAACTGGCGATCGATGGCACCTCGGCGCTGTCGCCCTACCTGCGCTTCGGCATGCTCTCGGCCCGCGAGGCCTATGCCGCCGGCCAGGAGGCAGTCCAGTACGCGCCCAATGCTTCCGCCCGTGCCGGGGCCGAGGCCTGGCTGAATGAGTTGATCTGGCGCGAATTCTATATCGCCATCCTGCACCACTTCCCGCACGTGCGGCAGCAAGCCTTCCGCGCCCAACTGCGCGCTATAGCCTGGCGCAATGATGCCGACGATTTCGACGCCTGGCGCGCGGGCCGCACCGGCTATCCGGTGGTGGATGCCGCCATGCGCCAACTGGCCGCCACGGGCTGGATGCACAATCGTGCCCGCATGATTACGGCCTCGTTTTTAGTCAAAGATCTGCTGATTGATTGGCGCTGGGGCGAAGCCTGGTTTATGCAGCACCTGGTGGACGGTGACCCGGCCGCCAATAACGGAGGCTGGCAGTGGACGGCCGGCGTGGGCACCGATGCCGCACCCTTCTTCCGCGTGTTCAATCCCACCACCCAGGCCTCGAATTACGACCCATTTGGGGCCTTCGTGCGCGCCTGGCTGCCGGAGCTATATCGGGTGCCGGATGAGTTCATTCACGAGCCCTGGCGCATGCCCCCCGCCGCCCAGCGCGACGCTCACTGCCACATCGGCCAGGACTACCCCGCGCCCATCGTCGACCATGCCTTCGCCCGCGAGCGCGCCCTCGCCGTCTATCGAAACGCCCGTGGGGAAGAAGCGCAAGCTTTGTACACGGACACTTGCACCTGACGCAGTTGCAGATGTTTCGCGGATCACACGGATAAAATCGGATAACACCTGTTAAGGTTTCCGTGACATCCGTCTTTTTCCGTCAAATCCGTGTACTGGTTTTGGTTTTGCTGTTTCCCCCATCAGCGCTATCCGCGTCACACCTGCACTTGCGTCAGGTGCAAGTGTCCGCGTACTAAGCTTTTTTTGAAACCTCCGCAAACACGCCCCCCGCCAGCTCCAGCGTCGCGCGCATGCGCAGGCCGGGCGGCGCCGGCTGGAGCGATAGGTCGAGAGTTTGCAGCAGCCGCGCCAGCACGGCCTTGGCCTCCACCTGAGCCATAGCGGCCCCAATGCACACGCGCGGGCCGGCCCCGAACGGCAAATACGTGAATGGCGCAGGCTGGATGCTGCCGTTGAAGCGCTCCGGGTCGAAGCGTTCAGGCTCGGACCAGTGCCGCGGGTCGCGCTGCGTGAGGAAGATCGAGAACAGCACCCGCGATCCGGCCGGGATGCGCCGCCCGCCAAAGGCCACCTCGCGCGCGGCCAGGCGGTTGGCCACGTGGATCGGCGGGTACAGCCTCCACACCTCTTTCAACACCTGCTCCAAATAGGTCAACTGTCCCAAATTGGCTGCCGTGGGCGGCGCGTCCCCCAGCACCGCCCGCGCCTCGGCTTGCGCTCGCCGCAGCATGTCCGGGTGCTCGGCCAGCGCCTGCCAGGCCCAGGTGAGCGTGGCCGCCGCCGTGTCATGCCCGGCAATCAGCAGCGTCAAGAGTTGGTCGCGGATTAGGTCGTCGCTCAGCCCCGCGCCCACCAGCAGGCTCAGCAGATCCTCGCCGCCGGCCGGCTGGGCGCGCCGCGCGGCAATCAGTTGATAGAGATAGTCGTCCAGTTCACGCAGCGCGCGGCCATATCCCGGGCGTGGCACCGCCGGCCACACCAGCCAGGCGCCGGGTGAAATAAAATCCAGGCTGCGCAGGATTGGCCCCCACAGCCGCGCCAGGTCCGGCGCAATGTCCACTCCAAACACGGCACGGGTGAGTACCCGCAGCGCCAGCCGCCGCATCTCCAGCCGCAAGTCGAGCGGCTGCCCGAGCGGCCACCCCTGGGCCGCCTCGTCTGCGCAGGCCACCATCATCTGAACCTGCTGTTCCATCAGCCGCCGGTGCAGCGCCGGCGCCATCAACTCGCGCAGCGCGGCGTGAGCGGCGCCGTCTGCCACCAGCACCCCGTGCCGCAGCAAGTGCGCCACCGGATCGGTGTCAATGCGTGACCGGAAATTGTGCTCGGCATCCACCAGCACCAGCCGCGCCGCCGCCGGGCCGGCCAGCACCACCGGGCTGAAGTTGGGCAGAGGCAGACGAAAGATGTCGCCCAGATCGGCGTGAAAGGCGGCCAGCGGGGGCAGCAGATCGCGCCCGCGCAGCAGCGCCCCCAGCGCGCGCAGCGCGGTCACGGGGCCTGGCGTGGGCGCCAGGGCCAGGCGGTTCATTGGGCCACCGGCAGCGGCCGGCCCTTCCAACTGGCCCGTCCGGCGCGCGTCAGCCGCCACGAGCGCAGCGCCAGCGCCACGCCCATCCACACAATCGCCGGCGAGAGCAGCACCACCACCCACGGCAGACGGAAACGCCAGACGCTCAGCAACCAGGTGGCCGCGCCCAGCCCTCCCGCCAGCAGCGCCGGCGGCCCACCGCCACCGCCGGCCACCAGGCCGGCGCC
>JAYTFQ010000649.1:0-8215 GCA_043734225.1 Anaerolineales bacterium
CGCCCACGATCAGCGGCACGTACAGCGCCGTCTTGGGCGCGCGCGTGCCGGGAGTCACATCCGTGGCCGGGACGTCCATGTGATCCGGCCGGAAGCTGATCAGCCACGGCTGGCGGGTGCGGATGAGCCGCTCGGCCGAGGCGCTGAACACATACGGCACGTCGTAGACGCGCACGCCATCTTCCCAGCCGTAGCGCAGCTCGGCCAGGCGCTGGCTGTGGTCATAGGTGGTGATGGTGATCACCTGGGCGTCGAAGATGGTGCGCAGGGTCTCGCCCACTAGGTCGAAGATGGCCTGGCTGTCCAACTGGGCAGCCAGCCCCTGCTGCACGCTGTTGATGACGGCCAGCTCGGCGGCGCGCTGGCGGGTTTCTTCCAGCAGGCGCTTGGTCTCGGCGAACAGGCGGGCGTTCTCCAGCGCCACGCCCAGGCTGGCGGCCAGCGTGCTCAGCAGGCGCAGATCGGCCTCGCTGAAAGCGCCCTCGTCAAAGCTTTCCACCGTGATGACGCCGATTGCCTCGTCGCGCGTCAGGATGGGCACGGCCATGATCGACTGGGCAATGTCGGTGCCGGGGATGACGGGCGCGCCAATCGATTGCGCCCAGCCGGCCATGTCGTGCGTCACCCGCACCGGCTGGCGCGTCAGCACCACATGGCCGGTGACGCTGGTGGGCGGCAGCGCCACCGGCGGCACCGCCAGGCGCTCGTTATGCTCGAATTCGTACGGGTAGCTCACCTGGTTCGTCTGGCGGTCGTACAGCCGGATGCCCAGATCGCCGGTGCGCAGCACCTCGCGCAGCTTATCGCCCACCAGGTCGATGATGCCCAGGAAGTCCAGCTCGGCCACCAGCCCCTGCTGCACGCTGTTGATGACGGCCAGCTCGGCGTTGCGCTGCTGGGTCTCGTCCAGCAGGCGCTTGGTGTCGGCGAACAGGCGCGCGTTCTCCAATGCCACGCCCAGGCTGGCGGCCAGCGTGCTGAGCAGCCGCACATCCGAGTCCTTGAAGGCGCCCTCCTGGAAGCTCTCCACGGTGATCACGCCGCTGGCATGGTCGCCCGAGAGGATGGGCACGCCCAGGAAAGCGCGCGTGTCGCCGGTGCCGGGCAAGATGAAGGAGCCGAACTCGGCCTCGCGCTCGGCCATATGGTCGTTTACCAGCAGCGGCTGGCGGGTGCGGATGATCTGCCAGGAGAAGCCGGCTTGCGCTAGCGGCTTCAGTTCCAGCGTCTTGCGCTCGCCGTTTTCACGCAGATACGGATAGGTCATGATGCCGCTGGCTGCATCGTACAGCCGGATGCTGAGCGTCTCCGCGCCCATTATCTCGCGCAGCTTGTCACCCACCAGGTCGATGATGGCCTGGAAATCGAGCTTGGCCACCAGGCCCTGCTGCACGCTGTTGATCACCGCCAGCTCCGAGTTGCGCTGCTCGGTCTCGTCCAGCAGGCGGCGCGTCTCGGCGAACAGGCGGGCGTTTTCCAGGGCCACGCTCATGCTGGCGGCCAGCGTGCTCAGCAGGCGCACCTCGGCCTCGCCATAGGCGTTGGCGCGCTCATAATTCTCCACCGCGATCACGCCGGTCACTTCGTCGTGGGTCAGGATCGGCACGGCCAGCATGGCCAGCGACTGGTCGGTGCCCGGGATCGGCGCGATGGCCTGATTGGACTGGAAATCGGGGACGAACGGCCGGCGGCTCTCCACCACGGCGCGCGTGGCCGGCGCCTGGGCCAGCGGCACGGGCGCCACGGCAAAGCGCCGGCCGTGCTCGTAGTTGTAGGGGAAGCGCACCATCCCGCTGGCCGTATCCACCAGGCGGATGCTGATATCGCCGGTGTGCAGGACCTCGCGCAGCTTGTCGCCCACCGTGTCGATCACGCCCTGGAAATCGAGCTTGGCCGCCAGCCCCTCCTGCACGCTGTTGATGACCGCCAGCTCAGCGGCGCGCTGCTCGGTCTCGGTCAGCAGGCGGCGCGTCTCGCCAAACAGGCGGGCATTCTCCAGCGCCACGCTCATGCTGGCGGCCATGGTGCTCAGCAGGCGCACCTCCGCCTCGCCGAAGGCGTTTTTGCGCTCGTAATTCTCGACCATGATCACGCCGGTGACTTCGTCGTGGGTCAAAATCGGCACCGCCATCAACGACAGCGACTGATCGGTGCCGGGGATCGGCGCCATGAGGGTGCCGTCATTGACGACAAAAGGCTTGCGGCTCTCCACCACTGCGCGGGTGCCGGTGCTCTGCTCCAGAGTGCGGGGCGGAATCTCCAACCGCTGACCGTGCTCGAAATCGTAGACGAAGCGCACCAGCCCGGCGGCCTGATCAACCAGGCGGATGCTCAAGTCGCCAGTGTGCAGCACCTCACGCAGCCGGTCGCCCACCGTGTCGATCACGCCCTGGAAATCGAGCTTGGCGGCCAGGCCTTCCTGCACACTGTTGATGACCGCCAACTCGGCGGCGCGCTGCTCGGTCTCGGTCAGCAGCCGGCGGGTCTCGCCGAACAGCCGGGCGTTTTCCAGCGCCACGCTCAAGCTGGCGGCCAGCGTGCTCAGCAGGCGCACGTCCGAGTCCTTAAAGGCCTGCTCGTGAAAGCTCTCCAGCGTGATGGCGCCGGTGATCTTGTCGCCGGCCAGAATGGGCACGCCCAGCCAGGCGCGCGTGCTGAGGGTGCCGGCGAAAACGTACGAGCCAAACTCGGCTATGCGTTCTTCCAGGCGCTCATTAATCAGCAGCGACTGGCGGGTGCGGATGACGTGCCCGCTGAAGCCGGTGACCGGCCCAGGCGGAATGGAGCCGCGATGGCCCAGCTCATAGCCATATGGAATGGAGACAGTGTCGGTGGCCTCGTCGTACAGCCGGATGGCGATGGCCTCGGCGTCGAAAATTTCGCCGATCTTATCCACCACCAACTCGATGACGCCGAGATAATCCAGCTTGGAGGCCAGCCCTTCCTGCACGCGGTTGATGACGGCTAGCTCGGCGGCGCGCTGCTCGGTCTGGTCCAGCAGGCGGCGGGTCTCGCCGAACAGGCGGGCGTTTTCCAGCGCCACGCTCAAGCTGGCGGCAAGGGTGCTCAGCAGGCGCAGGTCGGCCTGGTCGAAGGCATACTCGCGGTCCACATTCTGCAAACTGATGCCGCCGGTGACCCGGCCATGCGTCAGCAAGGGCACAAACACCGCCGACCGGGTTGGCTCGGTGTCGCCAATCGCCGCTGAGCCGCCCAGCGCTTGCGAGCGCGCCGCGAAGTCAGCGTCAATCAGCAGCGGCTGGGCGGTGTCGATTAAATGGCGGATCATGCCGCTGATGGGAAACGGCGGCACGCTGACCGGCCGGCCCTTTTCCACGCTGTAGCGCAGATGGTTGAGGCCGGCGGCCAGGTCGAACGAGGAGATGAGCACGGCCTGGGCGTCAAAGATCTCGCGGATCTTTTCGCCCACCAGCTCATAGATGGCCTGCTCGTCAAGCTGGGCGGCCAGCCCTTGCTGCACGCTGTTGATGACGGCCAGCTCGGCGGCGCGCTGCTCCACGGTGGCGGTGCGCTCGGCCACGCGCTGCTCCAGCCCGGCCACCAGCCGGGCGTTCTCCAGCGCCGTGGCGGCCTGATTGGCGAAGGCGGACAGCAGGTCCAGGTCGGCCTGGTCGAAGGGGGTGAACACGGCCCGGTTGTCGGCGTAGAGAAAGCCGACCAGGTGCGAGCTGGTGACCAGAGGGGCGACGAGGACGGAGAGCTCTCCCTCACCCCGGCCCTCCACTCCCCTGCGCTTAGCTTGGGGATCTTCGACCGCTGGGGGAGGGGGCGGAACTGCCCCTTCCCCCTGCGGGGGAAGGGAAAGTTCTGCTTCCTCACCCGCGGTCGGAGGGTTTGGCTCTGCCCCCTCCCCCAGCGGGGGAGGGTTGGGGTGAGGGAGAGCTGCCGACACCTGCCGCAGCAGCGGCAGGCGCGCGGCCTCGGCGGCGTCTAAAAATGTGTTGTTGGCCGGGTCAAAGGCGCCACCAAAGCCGCGGCTCTCGGCCACGCGCCGGGCGCCATCCGGTTCGAGGAGCACCAGCACGGCGCGCTCGGCGCCGGTGAGCTCAAGCAGCTCGTCGGTGATGAAGGCCGGCAGCAGCGCCAGGTCGCCCAACTGGTTCAGGCGCACGCCCAGGTCCAGCAGGCGCTTGAATTGCTCCTGCAAATTGGCGGACGGGGCAGCGGGGGCGGTCTTGGCGGCGGTCTTGCGCGCCGTCGTTTTCTTGGCCGCGACTTTTTGCGCCGCCTTCGCGCCGCGCCGGCGCGGCCGGGGCTGGGCCTGCCAGGCCTCCCAGGCCAGCAGCAGCTCGCGGTGCACGCGCACCTTGTTCAAATAGTTGCGGCGCAGCCCGGCGTCGCTGAGGGTGGCGATGCCTTCCAGCACCAGCGCGCGGCCGGCTTCCAGCACCGGCCCAATTTGGGCGGCGGCCTCGGGCGGGGCGCCGGGCGCGGCCAGCACCTGCCAGCGGCACCAATAAACATCCTGCGGCATCAACTCCTGGCTGCGGGCCTGCCCGGCCTCGGTCTGGGCCACGGCGGCGGCGGTCAGTTGGTCGGCGGCGGCCCACCCCTGGCTGCCCTCGGCCAGATGGATCAGCCCCAGCCAGGCATCCATGGCGGCCACATCCTGTGGAATTTCCAGCGCCGCCAGCTCGGCCCGCGCCATCTCAAATTCCGCGCGGGCGGCGGCCCAATCATTTTCGGCCAGCGCCAAGCGGCCGAGGCCAAAATGCGCGTAGGGGATGGCCTGATGGCCCGGCTGGCTGTGCGCCAGGGTCTCGGCGTAGGTGGCGCGGGCCTGGGCCGGCTGGTCGAGCTGCGAACGGCCGAGCGTGTCCAGGTAGGTGCTGATGGCCTGGTGCGACTGGCTGAGGCGCGCGATGGCCACGGCCTGCTCGGCAAAATCGCGCGCCTTGCCATACAGCCCCAGAATGCCGTAGACCAGGCTGAGATTGTTGAGGATGCGCCCTTCAAGGCGGCGATGATGCACGGTGCGATAGATGGCCAGCGCCTGCTCGCCGTCGTTGCGCGACAGGGCCAGATCGGGGGCCGTCAACTGCAGGGCGGTCAGCGCCTGGGCCTCCAACAGCCGGTCGCCAATCTCGCGCCCAATGGCCAGTGCCTGCGCGATCATCTCCCGGCCGTTATCGAGCTGGCCTTCGGCCACCAGGCGCATGCCCAGGCGGCCCAGGGCCCAGGCCTCGCCCCAGCGCGAGCCGATTTGGCGTGACAGCTTGAGCAATTGCTGCGAGGTCTCCACCGCCGCGCGCAGGTCGCCGGCCCCCACCTGCGCCGTCGTTTGCGCCACCAGCGTCTCCACCTCCAACCGCGGCTGACCCAGCGCGCGGGCCAGCGCCAGGGCGCGCTCGGCCAGGGCCAGCGCCTCGGCATAGCGGCCATCGAGGCTGGTGGGAGTAATCAGTTCGATCAGCGCCCGCGCCAGCCGTGGCTGGTCGCCGGCAGCTTCCGCGAGCCGCTGCGCCTCGTCCAGGTCGGCCAGTTGGGCGGGGAGATTGTCGAGATAGCTGTAAGCGTCGGCGCGGCGGAGCAGAAGGTCGGTGAGGAAAGGATGAAGGATCGCTTCGCGGGATGAACGCTGCGCGTGAATCAGAGCAGGAGCGCGTGTCTGATCAATGGCCTGCGTGTACAGCGCCACGGCCCAGGCGTGGTCGTAGCGGGCGTGGGCCTGATCGGCGGCAGCCTGGAGGGCGACAAGTTCAATTGGCACTGTGTCAGACATATTCTGCCCTTCGTCTTTCGTCCTTCGACTCTCGCAGCGGTCCTTCGTCTTTCTTCATCCCGCGAAAGGTTCTTCGGCCTTCTAGTCTGTCAGCCGGAAGTTGATGGATAGCCGCAAGAGGCCCATCCCCAAAGGGGCGCGTTGCGTCGCGCGCCACCGAGATGATAGGCACTAGGCAGCGCATGCGCGCTGCTCAGAAACAACCAGTAGCTGGTGCCATGAGCAGAGGCTCTCCCCAAAGGGGCGCTAACCTGTCGCGCGATAAGAGGCTCATAGGCCCAAGGCAGCGCGTTCGCGCTGCTCAGAAACTGCCAGTCGCGAATGACATAACGGGAGGTCCTTCGCGCGCGACCGTTGCGCAAGGCCCAAGGCAGCACATTCGCGCTCAGGATAGACAGCCAAAGAAAACGGCTTTTCTCACGTCATAACATGCCGCGCGCGGCATGACTACTCAGAGTGACAGTCATAGAGGGCTGGATAAGCCAGTTTCTCATGTCGCAACAGGCTGCACGTCCGGCGTGACCACTCCAGTGACAGTCCATCCGAGTCAGCATGACAGACTACGACTGCCCGCTTCGCGTGCCTTCTTCATCATTCATACTTCATCCTTCATCCTTGCTCCTTCATCCTTGCTCTTTCGTCCTTAGTTCCCTCATCGCCTGCTGGTCCACGCCGGCAAAGCGCGGCAGGTCGGAGAGGCTGGTGCGGGCCAGGCGTTCGCTCATCTTGGACAGGATGAGCTGGCTGAGCGCGGGCTGGGCCATGAGGGCGCGCAGGGCGGGGGCGGGCACTTGCAGCAGCGTGGCGGCGTCTTCGGCCACCACGTCGGCGGTGCGCGCGGCCCCGGTGAGGGCGGCGATTTCGCCAAAGAAGTCGCCGGCCTGCAGGGTGGACAGGGCGCTGTAGCCGCCCTCGGGCCGGGGCAGGCCAGCGGCGGCGCGGCCGGCCAGGATGAAGTAGGCGGCATCGCCGGCCTCACCCCGGCGCACCAGGCAGGCGCCCGCCGGGGCCTGGTGCACGCTACTCTGGCCGGCCAGGCTGGCGCGCTCGCGGGCCGGCAGCGCGGCCAGCGCCGGCAGCAGCACGGCCAGCGCATCCAGGTCGGCCAGGGTGGCGGCGCGGCCGGCGCCCAGGCCGGGCGCGCTGGGCGCCTTCAGCAGCAGGCTCATGGCGCGGCGCCACTCGGCGGCCGGCTGGCCCAGCCCGGGCAGAAACAGCACCCACACCCCGGCCAGCAGGATCATCAGTGCACTGAGCAGGTACAGCAGGCGCACGTCGATGACATCCGCCAGGCCGGCGGCGGCCATGCCGACCAGAAAGAGCACATCGCGCGAGACAAAGAAGGCGCTGCTCACCCGGCCGCGCATCTCGCGCGGCGTGTTGCGCTGGACCACCAGCCGGCGGGCGATGGAGGCCGGCGCGTTGAGAAAGCCCGAGAGCGCCACGAGCGCGATGGCCAGCGGCACGGAGTTGGCAAACGAATAGGCGATGCCGGCCAGCGCCATGCCGGTGAAGCCCAGCGCGATCCACTGGCCCTCGCGCCAGCGGTCGGCCAGGCTGGCCATGAGCAGGCTGCCGACCACAAATCCGACCGAGGTCAGGCCCTCTTGCAGGCCGTATTCAAACTCGTTGGCGTGCAGCGCGCGCACCGCGAACGGGAGCAGCAGCGCGTTGGACAGGCCGAAGCCGATGAGCACCGGCACCGACGACAGGAACAGCGAGCGCAGCATGGGCGTTTCGAACAGCACGCGCAGCCCGGCGCGCAGGTTATGCAGCACCACGCGCACGCTGGTGTCTTCGGCCGGCGCCTCCAGCGGCTTCACGCGCACCAGCCAGATGCAGGCGAAGGAGATCAGGAACGAGAGCGCGTCGGCATAGAAAGCCCAGGCAATCGGGTAGCGCGAGGCGATGAGGCCCGAGGCGGCGAAGCCGATGGCGGTGGACCCGAACGAGCTGATGGCCATGAGCGAGTTGGCGGCGCCCAGCTCTTCGTCCGAGGCCACTTCCGGCAGCACGCTGTCGTGCGCCGGATCGAAGAACTGCCCGATGGCGCTGGAAAGCGCCACGATGATATACAGCCAGCCGATGTTGAACGGCACCAGGAACGGGATGAGGAGCGCCAGCCCGGCGCGCAGCAGGTCGGCGGTGAGCATGATGCGCCGCCGGTCGAAGCGGTCTACAAACACCCCGGCCACCAGCCCCACCACCAGGCTGGGCGCGGCGGTGGCCATCAGCATCAGGCCGACGCTGAGGGCGCTGTTGGTGAGGCGGAAGACCAGGATGGAGGCCGCCAGCGAGCTGAGCGCCGAGCCGATAGTGGAGATGAGCTGGCCGCTCCACATGAGCGTGAAGGCGCGGTTGCGGAACACCGCCAGCGGCGAAAGCGATTGTGGTGGGGTGGAGGCCATGCTGGGGGATTATAGACGGAATTGGGGGAAGGGAAGGAGGCGTGTGGGGGGAAGGGCAAGAGGC
>JAYTFQ010000650.1:0-1569 GCA_043734225.1 Anaerolineales bacterium
GTTATTTCTTCGCCATCGCCGCCAACTGCGCGTAGCCCTCATCGCCCAGCACCAGCTTGGTCTCCACATCAAACAGCTCGTACAGCGGAATGAGCGTGCTGCTGCCGCGCTGGCAGTTGCCGCCTTCCTGGTACAGCTCGTTGTCGTCGGCCAGCCTCAGCTCGCCTTCGATAATCTCCAGCGGGTGCAGCGCGCAATAGAACGGCTTGTAGCGCCACGGGTTCTCGCCGGTGGCGATGCCGGCGCTCTGCAGCGCGCAGTAGCGGCTGCCCGGCAGCAGGAAGATGCAGGTCTTGCCGGCCGGGTGGGTGGGGTCGGGCACGGTGTTGGTGCCCATGGTGTCGCCGCCCTCGGGATAGTCCTCGTCCGGCTCGATGATGTTGTCAAACCACAGCGCCGGGTCCTGGCGCTCGGGCGGCAAATGCGGAATGATCACGTCCTGGTGCGCCAGCAGGTCTTCCACCTGGCGCACGTGAATGTACACCCCGCCCGAGCAGCAATAGCTCTGGCACTCCTCCAGCCGGCAGCGGCTGGCGGCCTGGGCCTGCAGCAGCCCGCGGCTCACCGCCCGGCCTCCAATCATCAGCGGTTCCGCATCTGGTTCGCTCGGCAGCATTGCGCCTCCTATAGCACTCGAATAATAGTGGGCAGTGTAGCGGGGGGCGCCGCCGGATACAAGAGGCAATCTGCCCAACCGTTATAATGGAATCTTCGACCATGATCCGCGGACTCATCTTCGACCTGGGCTCCACGCTCATCTATAACCAGCACGACCTCAATTGGCCGCGCGCGCTGGACCGCATGCGCGGCGAGCTGCTGGTCCACTTGCAGGCCGCCGGCTATGTCATCGACCCGGCGCCCTTCCTGGCCCTGTTCGCCGCCAAGGTCCACCAGTACAGCGACCAGCGCATGACCGATTGGGTGGAATACACCACCACCTGGATCCTCACCTCCACCCTGGAAGAAATGAACCTGCCCGCCCCGCCGCCCGAGGTGGCCCGCGCCGCCCTGGCCGCCTACTACGCCTACAGCGAGTCGCTGTGGAAGCCGGTGCCCGGCCTGCACGAAACGCTCGATCAATTGGCCGCGGCCGGGCTGCGCCTGGGGCTCATCTCCAACGCCGCCGACGAGGGCAACGTGCAGCGGCTGGTGGATTGGGCCGACCTGCGCCGCTACTTCGACCCGATCGTGGTCTCGGCCGCCGTCGGCTTGCGCAAGCCCAACCCGGCCATCTTCGAGCGCGTGCTGCGCCCCTGGGGATTGCCCCCCGGCGAGATCGCCATGGTCGGCGACACGCTCGGCGCCGACATCCTGGGCGCGCAGCTCTCCGGCCTGCACAGCATCTGGTTCACCCCCTACGCCAACCACCCGGCCAACAGCGCCCACCGCGGCAACATCATCCCGGAAGTGGAACCGGACAATTTCAGCGACCTGCCAGGTCTCCTGGCCCGCTGGGAGTGAGTCTCGCAGAAACATGACACCCCCCGGATTTAATAATCGGGGTGTTATGTTTTCTAAGCCTGGAAGCCTGGACTAGCCAAAAAGAAGACCGCCTGCTAAGGTTTTGTT
>JAYTFQ010000651.1:0-2020 GCA_043734225.1 Anaerolineales bacterium
CCACGGCCTTTGCCGCCGTCGGCCGGGAGATCCCCTGCGTGCTGACGGCCATGGCCGACGAGTTCGGCGGCCCCATCCCGTGCGGCGGCTTCGCGCTGATTGGCGACGAGGCCATTGGCCAGGTGGTGATCGAAAGTATTGGCAAATCCCCGGCCGTGCTGCTTAAGAATCACGGCGTGTTCACCATTGGCGCCAATGCGACCGCGGCCGTGAAAGCGGCGGTCATGACCGAAGATGCCGCCGCCACGGTGTGGCTGGCGCTGCAGCTCGGCGTGCCCGAAGCCATCCCGCCGGCGGAGGTCGCTAAGCTGCACGCGCGCTACACGACGGTGTACGGACAGTAAGCCCCAGCCCCGGCCGATCGGCTGCCTCGACCGGCTGGGGCGATTACCAGGAGATAGCCTCATGATCGATTTGCGACAATACACGGTGTGGTTCGTGACCGGCAGCCAGCACCTGTATGGCCCCGAAACGCTCCAGAAGGTGGCCGCCGACGCTCAGGCCGTGGCCCAGGGGCTGGCCCAATCCGCGCACCTCCCGGTCACGGTTCAATTCAAGCCCGTGGTCACCACGCCCGAATCGATTCTGGAAGTGTGCCGGGCGGCCAACGACGCGGCGGACTGCGTGGCCGTGATCGCCTGGATGCACACGTTCTCGCCGGCCAAGATGTGGATTGCCGGACTGACCGCGCTGCAAAAGCCGCTGCTGCACCTGCACACCCAGTTCCACCGCGACATCCCCTGGGCCACGATTGACATGGACTACATGAACCTCCATCAATCTGCCCACGGCGACCGCGAGTTTGGCTATGTCGGGGCGCGGCTGGGCCTGGCGCGCAAGGTGGTGGTGGGGCACTGGCAGGATCCGGAAGTGCAGCAGCGCCTGGGCGTCTGGGCCCGGGCCGCCTGCGCCTGGCACGACGCGCATCACCTGAAGGTGGCCCGCCTGGGCGACAACATGCGCGAGGTGGCGGTGACCGAGGGCGACAAGGTGGAGGCCCAGCGGCGCCTGGGCTATTCCGTCAATGGCTATGGCGTGGGTGACCTGGTCCGCCTGGTCGACACGGCCAGCGCCGCGGACGTGGATCGGCTGGTGGCCGATTATGACGCGCGCTATGTCGTGGCGCCCGCGCTGCGGCCGGGCGGCGCGCGGCGCCAATCGCTGCGCGACGCCGCCCAGATCGAGCTGGGCCTGCGAGCCTTTCTGACGCACGGGGGCTTCCACGCCTTCACCGACACGTTTCAAGACCTGCACGGCCTCAAGCAATTGCCGGGGCTGTCGGTGCAGCGCCTGATGGCCGAGGGCTATGGCTTTGGCGCCGAAGGCGACTGGCGGAGCGCGGCGCTGGTGCGGGCCATGAAGGTGATGGCCGCCGGGCTGCCAGGCGGCACGTCGTTTATGGAAGACTACACCTATCATTTTGACCCGGCCGGGCCGCAGGTGCTGGGCGCGCACATGCTGGAGATCTGCGAGACCATCGCCGACAAGCAGCCGTCGCTGGAGATCCACCCGCTGGGCATCGGCGGCAAGGAAGACCCGGTGCGGTTGGTATTCAACACCCCGCCGGGGCCGGCGCTCAACGCCTCCCTGATTGAGTTGGGCGGGCGTTACCGGCTGGTGGTCAACGTGGTGAACGTGATCCCGCCCGCCCAGCCCTTGCCGCGGCTGCCGGTGGCGCGCGCGCTGTGGGTGCCCGAGCCGGACCTCAAGACCGCCGCGGCGGCCTGGATACTGGCGGGGGGCGCGCATCACACCGGCTTTAGCCAGGCGCTGACCGTGGAGCACCTGGAAGACTTTGCCGAGATGGCGGGCGTGGAGCTCGTGGTGATCGACGCGGACACGCGGCTGCGCGCCTTCAAGAACGAGCTTCGTTGGAACTCAGCGGCCTATTATCGTGCAGCATAGGGGGGCGCGGGGACTGCGCCTCTTCAGGAGACGAGTACCTGCCAAACTGCGTTTCCCAGTTTGACGGGCAAGCCGCTGGTTTGGTGTCGCACCACCAGACTGACGGCATTCCGTT
>JAYTFQ010000652.1:0-3321 GCA_043734225.1 Anaerolineales bacterium
CCCATATTTGATCGCTCCGGCCTCCAGAACTGGACCGAGTTCTGCGTTCGCTATGCCCACAGCGTCCCCAACGTGCGCGCCACGGTCGGGTCCACCAGCCGGCCGGAGAACCTCGCCGAATACCTGGCCGCGTCCCGCGCCATCCAGCCGCTGCCGTCCGATATCGTGAGTGAGCTCAGCCAGCTTCAGCACCGCTGGTCGGATGAAGTCGATATGCAGGCGCAACCCTGGACGATGTAAACCTTAGTCTTTCAACAGCCATAGGAGGCTTTGCCGTATGACCGACGTTTCCATCCCTGCTGGCGCCCGCATTGGGCACGTGCACCTGAAGGTGGCCGAAATTGCTCGCTCGGTCAAGTTCTACCACGAGCTGATGGGCTTCGACCTCATTACTCAAATGGGCGACCAGGCCGCCTTCCTGTCGGCCGGCGGCTACCATCATCATCTGGGCCTGAACACCTGGGAGAGCGCCGGCGGCCAGCCCCCCGCGCCCGGCACCACCGGGCTGTATCACTTTTGCGTGCTCTATCCCACCCGACAGGACCTGGCCGCGGCCCTCAAGCGCCTGCTGGATGGCGGCTGGGGCATCGATGGCGCCTCCGATCATGGCACGCACGAAGCCATTTATCTGCACGACCCTGATTTCAACGGCATCGAGCTGGCCTGGGACCGCGACCCTGCCGAGTGGCCGCGGCTGAACGGCGCCGTCAACTTCGCTGGCCGCAAGCCGCTGGACTTTGCCGGCCTGCTCGATGAGCTGACCGAACCTAAGAAACCGGAATACCTGCCGTATTTGTCGAACTACAAGTAGCCGGCGGTTCGAGCCAGCATGCGCGCCCGAGACCTCGGTCTCAACATCGGCCGCGGACAACCCGGCCCTCATAACGCGCTCACCGATGTGCCTGGAGTGCGCGTCGGTCACACCACGCTCATTGCCGGCCATGGCCCGCTGGTGGTGGGGCAGGGGCCGGTGCGCACCGGGGTCACCGTCATTCTGCCGCACGCGGGCAAGCTCAGCGCCGAACCCTTGTATGCCGGCAGCCACCGGCTGAACGGCAACGGCGAGATGACCGGGCTGGAGTGGCTGCGCGAGGCTGGCTTGCTGATGGCGCCCATCGCCATCACCAACACCCACAGCCTGGGCGTAGTCCGCGACGCGCTGGTGAAGTGGGACATCCGCCAGCAAGCCGGCTCGGATCGATTTTGGTCGCTGCCGGTGGCCGCCGAAACCTGGGACGGCATGCTCAATGACGTCAACGGACAGCACGTCCGCGCCGAGCATGTATTCCAGGCGCTGGAGCAGGCGGCCGGCGGTCCAGTAGCCGAGGGCAATGTGGGCGGCGGCACGGGCATGATCTGCCACGGCTTCAAGGGCGGCATCGGCACTGCTTCGCGTGTGCTGCCCCCGGCCGCCGGCGGCTATACCGTCGGCGTGCTGGTCCAGGCCAATCATGGCCGGCGCGACCGTCTGACCGTGGCCGGTGTGCCGGTGGGCGAGTTGATCCCCGCCTCCCAGGTGCCGCTGCCAGGCCGCGCTCCCGAGTCACAGCAAGGCGCCGGCTCCATCATCATTATCGTCGCCACTGATGCGCCGCTGCTGCCGCACCAATGCCAGCGCCTGGCGCAGCGCGCTGGGTTGGGCGTGGCGCGGATAGGGGGCCTGGGTGAGCACTCCAGCGGCGATCTGTTCCTGGCTTTTTCCACCGGCAACCGCGGCGCCATCCCCCCCGAATTTGGCGATCCTGGGCCGCTGACGGCCCAGATTGCCGTTTACGCCAACAGCTACATCAATCAATTATTTGCCGCCGTGGTCGAAGCCACCGAGGAGGCCATCCTCAACGCCTTGCTGGCCGCCGAGACCATGGTCGGCCGCGACGGCATCGTGGCCTATCGCCTGGAACCAGACCGGCTGCTGGCGGCGTTGGCGCAGCGCGGCGGGTTGCCGGCCGCGCCCTCCGGCTAGGCATGGCCGCCTCCCGTTTTGGGTTCAGCATCTCGCCCGGCGCGCCGCTCGGGGTGGCCGCCGAAGCGGCCCAGGCCGAGGCCTGGGGCTATGACCGGATCGGCATTTGGGATTCGCCGGCGCTGTTCCGTGAGCCCTGGGTGACGCTGGCCGCCGCCGCGCGCGATACGTACCGGATCGCGCTCGGGACGTGGGTGACCAACCCGCTCTCGCGCCATCCGGTTGTCACCGCCAGCGCCGCCGCTACCTTGGACGAACTGGCGCCCGGCCGGACGTATATCGGCATTGGCTCGGGCGATACGGGCGTCCTGCATCTGGGCCTCAAGGCCGCGCCGCTGGCCCGCTTGGAGCAATACGTGCTGGCCGTGCGCCGTCTGCTGCAAGACGGCCAGGCCGAATACGACGGCCAGACGGTCCGGCTGAATTGGGCCAGCCGCCACATCCCGATCATCGTCGCGGCGCACGGCGCCAAATCACTGCGGCTAGCTGGGCGCATTGGCGACGGCGTGGTGGTTGGTCTGGGCGTCACACCCGAGGTGGTGCAGGCGGCGCTGGCATTGATCGACGAGGGCGCCCGCGCGGCCGGCCGGCGGCTGGCGGATATCGAGGTCTGGTTCACCTGTTTCTGGTTTGTTGACCCCGAACCCGGCGTCGCGCAGCGCCAGGCCGGCTGGGCAGCGGCCTCCTTCGCCTCGCACTTTGCCCGCGCCGGGTTGGAGGGCAAGCTCGTGCCGCCCGAATATCACGCCGCGCTGCGCGAGTTTGGCGCCGCCTATGACAAGCTGACCCATGGCGCCGTGCCGGAGGCCCAGAAGGACGAGTACGCCGCCCTGGCCGAGCGGCTGGGTGTGCGCGACTATTTCCAGCGCCGGTTCACCTTCGCCGGCACACCGGATGACGTTGTGGGGCAGGTGCGCGCCGCGCAGCAGGCCGGCGCGGCCAATTTCGACGGCGCCATCGACGCGCCCCTGCCCGAGCACCAGGCTCGCATCGCCGCCTGGGCGCGCTGGGTTCTGCCGCACTTCAAGTTGTCTTAAATATCAGATGGCGTTGCTCCCCATGTGCCACCGCCAAATCATTCTTTTGCAACTCTCTCAGTTTGTCACCCTGATTGGGCATTCCGCGCGCATGGCATGTTGCAACCCAAGAAACTGGTTTATGCAGCCATCGAGGATTGTCACTCTGATGGGTCACGCCGCGCGTACGTTGCGTGTTGCGACGCAAGAAACCGGCTTATCCAATTCTCTATGGCTGTCACTCTGAGAGTTTGTGAATTTATTCAATTTCCCGCAGATTTTTTGCGCCCAAATAACAAAAGGCCCGCGAATTCGATGTTGGGACGCGATAAATTCACAACC
>JAYTFQ010000653.1:0-1768 GCA_043734225.1 Anaerolineales bacterium
GTCAGACTAACGTCTGACCCCGGCACCCAATTCGTCCAAAACATCCTTGATTACCTTGTTCACAGCGCATTGTCCACGCCGCCCGGCTGAGCAGTTACATATTTTCATTGATCTCACTGGCGAGCCTGAGCAGATACAGCCGAATGTCGTCTGCGCCCGCTGGCGGCCGGCGGGCACGCACGACCGCGCAGGACTGCGGAGCACGATGGGCATGAGGTCAACGATTGGCATAGCCGGGCGGCCCAAATGAAAACGCGATGGATCCTGCTGCTGGCCGCGAGCGCGGCGGCGCTGGCGGCCGTGGTGGCCGCCGTGCCGCTGGGCAGCCGGATTTTGGATGAGCTTTTGTACCGCTATCCGGGCTCCGGACTGATTACCGTTGGGCAACTGGATTTTGCCGACCTGAAGCGCGGCTGGGTCACGCGCCAGGCCGTGTATCAGGCCAATACCGACCTGACAACGGCGCTTGATTGGTATACGGCGCTGATGCCGAACGCGAACCCGCGCTATGCCGGCAACTGCGTGACGCTGCGGCAGCGCACGGCCATTCTTCACAGCCAGCGCATCGTCGAGGTGCTGGTGTGCGCCCAGGCGCCGGGCACGCGCATCCTGGTCAGCGAAGAGGTATACCTGTCGCCCTGACCGGCGCCGACCAGCGCGCAGGGCTTTCTTAAAGTCGCATCGGGCGACTCAAGTCGCCGCGGTTTCAACCGCCAGGCTCAGGCGGTGCAATGGCACACCGGACTTTAAGAAAGCCCTGGACCAGCGCGATTTCCGTCTTGCGCAACTGACCCCGGCATGCGATAGTGTCCCCACATCGGTATAGGAATTGTCAGAATGGCCATCGACGAGTTATCCCCGCTTAGCGCCGCGCTGAACGGCGACCAGGAAGCCTTCGAGCGCCTGGTTGAGCCGTACCGGCGCGAGCTGCTGGTGCACTGCTATCGCTTCCTGGGCGCGCTGGAAGACGCCGAGGATATGCTGCAAGAAACGCTGCTGCGCGCCTGGCGCGGCCTGCATAGCTACGCCGGGCGAGCTTCGTTCCGCGCCTGGCTGTACAAGATTGCCACCAACGTCTGCCTGGACGGGCTAGACCGCCGCCGCGCGCGCCAACTGCCCAACGCCACGCTGCCACCGGCCACGCCCGGCGGCCCCATCCCCGCGCCGGTGCTGGACCCCATCTGGCTGGAGCCGCTGCCCGACAGCGCGCTGGACAGCCTGCCGGCCGGCCCAGGCGCCGACCCGGCCGCCATTTACGAAGCGCGCGAGAGCGTGACGCTGGCCTTTCTGTCGGTTCTGCAAACCCTGCCCGGCCGGCAGCGCGCCGCGCTGATCTTGCGCGATGTGCTGGGCTTTAGCGCCGACGAAACCGCGCACATGCTGGACCTGAGCACGGCGGCGGTGAACAGCGCCCTGCAGCGGGCGCGGGCCAGCATGGAAGCTCGCGTGGCGCGCCCAGACCCGCCGCCGGCCGAAGGCCATCTGGCTGAGCTGCTCGGCCGCTATGTGCGCGCCTGGGAAACCGCCGACTCGGCCGGGCTGGTGCGGCTGCTGCGCGACGACGTGGTGCTGACCATGCCGCCGGTGCCGCTGTGGTTTGCCGGCCGGGCCGGGGTGCAGGGCTTCATCGACAGCTTCTTGTTCGCCGGGCAAGCCGCCGGCCGCTTCCGGCTGCGGCTGGCGCGCGCCAACGGCGGGCCGGCCTGCGCCGTGTACGAGCGCCAGCCGGATGGGCGCTACACGCCGACCGCCCTGCAGGTGCTCACCG
>JAYTFQ010000654.1:0-6297 GCA_043734225.1 Anaerolineales bacterium
CGGATCCCTATTACTACACCATGGATTCGATAGAAAGCGACCGCGCGCTGATCTGCGTGCCACTGGTTACCAGCACTCAGGGGCTGGGCGTGTTATGGGCCGGACGTCTGGCCCCTTTCACGGCCAGCGAAGTGCAGGTGCTGACGGCTATTGCCGGTATCGCGGCCAACGCCATCCAGCGCTCCGGGCTGCTGGAGCAGACCGAGCAGCGACTGCAGCGACTGGCGGCCCTGCGCGAAATTGACAACGCCATCATGAGCAGCCTCGACTTGCGCACCACGCTCTTCATCCTGCTGGGACAAGTGAGCGCCCAACTCGGGGTAGATGCCTGCGATATCCTGCTGCTGAAACGCGGCTTGAATAAGCTGGATTACGCGGCGGGACGAGGTTTTCGCACCAAGGCCATCGAAAAGACGCAGCAGCGTTTGGGTGAAGGCCACGCCGGGCGGGCCGCGCTGGAGCGCCGGCTGGTGGCCGCGCCCGATTTGCGCGCTGACTCCACCCCCTTCCAACGCGCCAGCCTGCTGGCAGATGACGACTTCCGGGCCTTGTTCTGCGTGCCGCTGGTGGCCAAAGGCCAGGTGGTGGGGGTGCTGGAGGTGTTTCACCGCGCGGCGCTCAACCCAGACGCCGACTGGCTGGCCTTTCTGGAGACCCTGGCCGGGCAAGCGGCGATCGCCGTGGCCGATGCCTGGATGTACAACGATTTACAGACGTCCAATTCGGAATTGCTGCTGGCCTACGACACGACCCTGGAAGGCTGGTCGGCGGCGCTGGACCTGCGCGACCATGAGACCGAAGGCCACAGCCAACGGGTGACCGAAATGACGATGCAACTGGCGCGCGCGCTGGGCATGGGTGAAGCCGAGCAGGAACAATTGCGGCGCGGGGCGCTGCTGCACGACATCGGCAAAATGGGCATCCCAGATGCCATCCTGCTCAAGCCGGGCCAACTCACGGATGCGGAATGGGTCATCATGCGCCATCATCCGCAGTTCGCCTATGATCTGCTGTGGCCCATTGCCTACCTGCGGCCGGCCCTGGACATTCCTTATTGCCATCATGAGAAATGGGACGGCAGCGGCTATCCACGCCAACTGCGCGGCGAAGGGATCCCGCTGGCCGCGCGTATTTTTGCGGTGGTGGACGTCTGGGACGCGCTGCGCTCCGATCGTCCTTACCGCCGCGGGTGGCCGGAAGACGAGGTGCGGGCCCATATTCGCCAGCAGTCGGGCGCGCACTTCGACCCGCAGGTGGCGGCGGGCTTCCTGTCAATGATCGAAAACCCGGTGCGGTGAGCACTGGGGATGTTTGCTCACCTGGCGGAGTGTTTGAGCAAAATTAGGCTCAACGCGACAGCACGACAGAGGAACCGGCGCAGCGCAGCCGCTGCACTCGGGGCAATAGAGCGCGTGACGTGAAACGCCCACTGAAGGTGCTGTTGTTACCGGATGCAATGACAGTTACAGCGCCGCTGAAGCGGTGAGCCTGGGCGACCTCACCAGCGGCACACTCGGAGCCTGCGATTGCCGCTTTGCCGCCAGCTACGGCTGGTCCGCGGACTATCAAATCCTGACCGTGACCATCGGCGCGCGCTTGGCCGGCAGCGGCAACCCCAGCCTGGCCGGCGGGCCATGGACCTTCACGCCCACGACCGATACGGCACGACTGCTGTCAGCCGCCAGCGCATTTCACCTGTGCGACAGCAACACCGGCGGCGGTGTGTGCCTGCCCAGCACCCCATAGTCACGCTAAAAAAACTGGGCGCATTAGAAAAAAAGCCCGGGTGGGCCTATAGTAGCGCCATGAGTATTCCCCAAGAGCCAGACACCAGCCCGCAGCCACGGGCCGAGCGCGAACGCCTGCTGCTGATTGAGCGCGCTGGGCGGCAACTGGCTGAAGCGCTGGGACGCGTGGCGCTGGCCATGAACGCCACACTGGACTTGCCGAAACTGCTCAACCTCATCTGCCGCGAAAGCGCCTCGCTGTTCCAGGTGCAGACGGCGTTTGTGTGGCTGGTGGAAGGCGGCGAATTGGTGGGCATTGCCGCTCATGGCGAGGGCCGGGAGCAGTGGCTGGGCCGGCGCGTTTCGCTGGCGGACCCGGTGACCATCGGGCCGCGCGTGATCCGCGAGCGACGCCCGATCTACGTCAACGATGTCGCCGCGGCCATGCAGGCGAATGAGATCAACCCGGAGCTGGTGCAAACGTTCCACATCCGGTCGATCCTGGGCATGCCGCTGCTGAAGGGCGAGCGGGCCGTGGGCGCCCTGATCCTGATTGACACCCAACAACCGGGCCGGTTTGATGAAACGCACGTGCAAACGGCCAAGCTGTTTGCCAGCCACGCGGCGACGGCCGTGGACAATGCCCGCTTGTTCGACGAGACGCGCCGCCGCCTGGCGGACCTGGAAGCCATTAACCGGATCTCGGTGGTGCTGCGGGCGGCGCAGACACTCGAGGAAATGCTGCCGCGCTTGATGGCCATTACCCTGGCGGTGGTGCACACCGAGGCGGGGGCCATCCTGCTGCACGACGCCGACCAGGGCGGCCTGCGCTGGTCGGTGGCCTACGGCTGGTGCGCGCAGCTTGACCCCATTCTGATCAAACCGGGCGAGGGCATTGCCGGCCAGGTATTCGCCACGGGGCGCACCCATCGCTCCGCCGCGCTGGCGACCGACCCGGCCACGCACGACCGGCTGCGCTCACAGGTGCCGGCCGGCTGGGGCGGCATCGGCATTGCCATTCACACCGCCGCCGAGATCGTGGGCGTGCTGTTTGTGTTTGTGCCGGCGCCGCGCGCGCTGACCACGCAGGAGATCGACCTGCTGACGACCATCGCCGAGATGGCCGGCAATACCATCCATCGCATGCAGCTGCATGAACAAACGCAAGCCCGCCTGAAACGGCTGGACGCGCTGCGGACCATCGATCGCGCCATTAGCGCCAGCCTGGACCTGGGCCTCACCTTAAGCGTGCTGCTGGAGCAGATCACCAGCCTGCTGGCCGTGGATGGGGCCGATGTGCTGCTGCTGAACCCGGAGAACCAGATGCTGGAATTCATGGCCGGCCACGGGTTTCAGACCACCGCACTGCAACACACCCGGCTGCGTTTGGGCGAGGGTTACGCCGGGCGGGCCGCCCAGGAGCGCCGGATTGTGCATGTGCCCGACTTGCGCTCACGCCACACCGATTTCTTGCGTTCGCCGGCCTTTAGCGTCGAACAGTTCGTATCGTACTACGGCGTGCCGCTGATCGCCAAGGGCGAGGTGCGCGGCGTGCTGGAGGTCTATCACCGCCGGGTGCTGACCGCCAACCCGGAATGGCTGAATTTCCTGGACACGCTGGCCGGCCAGGCGGCCATCGCCATCGACAATGCCACGCTGTTCGAAAATCTGCAGAATTCCAAGAGCGCGCTGGAGCTGGCCTATAACGCCACCATTGAGGGTTGGTCGCGCGCGCTGGAGCTGCGCGATGAGGCCACCGAGGGGCACACGCGGCGCGTGACGGAAATGACCGTGCGACTGGCGCGGGCGCTGGGCATGGCCGAAGGCGAGCTGGTGCACGTGCGCCGGGGAGCGCTGCTGCACGACATGGGCAAGATGGGCATCCCCGACAGCATTCTGCGCAAGCCGGCCCCGCTCACCGACGACGAATGGCAGGTGATGCGCCGGCACCCCGGCTATGCCTACGACATGCTGTCATCCATCAGCTATCTGCGCCCGGCGTTGGCCATCCCCTACTGCCATCACGAGCGCTGGGACGGCGCCGGTTACCCGCGCGGCCTGCGCGGGGAGGAGATCCCCCTGGCCGCCCGCATCTTTGCCGTGGCCGATGTGTGGGATGCGCTGTGCTCCGACCGGCCTTACCGGCTGGCCTGGCCGGAGGAACAGGTGCTGACCTACCTGCAGACCGAAGCGGGCGCGCAGCTTGATCCGCAAATTGTGGCAGCGTTCGTGCGCCTGCGCCGCAATCAAAACGCAGGGAAGTAAACGCCCAACCGCCCCTCCGGCGGGCAGGACAACTCCATCCATCCATCCGAATAGCGGCAAACGGCGAATCCGCGCTTGACAAGCGCATCGTGCCCGAGTAAAGTAAACCATATGGTAAACAATAGCATCGCACTGGACGGCACCTTTCGGGCGCTGGCCCATCCGGTCCGCCGTGCGATTTTGGCCCAGCTGGCGCGCGGCGAAGCGCCTGTGACCATGCTCGCCGCGCCCTATAAAATCTCCTTGCCCATGATGTTGAAACACATCCACGTCTTAGAAAATGTCGGCCTGCTGACCAGCCAAAAATCCGGACGGGTGCACACCTGCCGTTTGAATGCCGCGCCCATGCAAGAAGCCGCCGCGTGGCTGGCGTTTTACGAGACGTATTGGAACCGCAAGCTGGACGCTTTGGGTGACTTTCTGGAGACCTCGTGTGACTGATGCACCGATCGCCCCGCACCGGCGACTGGAACTGCGCCGCACGTATCCGGCCAATCGCGACCGTGTTTTCGCCGCCTGGACAAAAGCCGAAGCGCTCAAGACCTGGTGGGGGGTGTCCGACGGCTATACCGTCACGAGCGCGGAGGTGGACTTGCGCGTGGGCGGACGTTACCGGCTGGAAATGACGCCTCCGCCCGGACGTCCGGTCACAGTGTTGACCGGCGAATATCGCCTCATCCAGCCGCCGGAAAAACTGGTCTTCACCTGGGGCTTTGAAAACGCGGCGGCCAGTGAAACCTCACTGATAACTCTGCAATTTTTAGAACAGGGGGCTAACACACAGATCATTCTCACACACGAATATCACGGTCCGGAAGGGTTAGGACTGGAATTCCGACAAGGCTGGGAAATGATGTTCACCGGGCTGGCCCAAGTGCTCGTGTGATCTCCGTTGGCCCTTGTTAGACTCATTCGACTTAGGAGATAACTATGTCCGACAATAAGCGTGCCATTCAACAAACGATGATCATTGCTGCCTCACCCGACAAGGTCTTTAAGGCCCTGACGGATGCACGCGAACTAACGCGCTGGTGGATCACGCGCGGCACTTCCGACGCCCACCCGGGTGGACGCTTCGAGTACGTGTTTGAATTCAAGGACCCGAAACAGAACGGTAAGCAGAGTGGCGCGTACCTTGAAGTCGTAGCGAACCAGAAACTCAGCTACCCATGGGAGGCGGGAGAATTTGGGGGAGGCAACAATACCACTGTGGTCTTTGCCCTTAGCGAGGTCGAGGGCGGCACACGACTTGAGCTGGACCACGCTGGGTACGGGTCGGACGGCGCCTGGGGGCCGGTGTACGATATGACGGCTCAGGCGTGGGGCTTTTTCCTGGGCAACCTGAAAACGTATCTGGAAGCGGGGCAGGACAATCGCAGCGCCGTCTTGGGCCAGATCACCCATCCTGCCGCGTAACGCATATCGGCGCGCTTCTGGGCTGCGGGCGCGTAACAGGGGCAGATGCGCGAGCCCGTCACACGGCCCATACGGCTCAGCCACCTGGCTGGCCGTATTTTTTTTACCCAGATCGTTTCAGCCGTCTGCCCCACCTCAGATATAATGCTCCGCAATCCCCCTGGCCCATTCCCACCCGATCAACCGAGTCATCCAATGCTCTCAACCGACCAACAATCCACTCTGCATGCCCTGATGGACCGGATCATCCCGCCCGACGAAGACCCCGGCGCCTGGCAGGCCGGCGTAGGCGATTACCTGGCGCGCCAGTTTGAAGGCGACCTGCGCGACAGCCTGGCGCTATACCGCGCCGGCCTGGACGCGCTGGAGGCCGAGGCGGCGGCCAGCGGCCCGGCCGGCGACCCAATCGCCGGCGTGACGCGTTTCGCGGCGCTGCCGGCGGCGGAGCAAGACGCGCTGCTAAAGCGGATTGAGGCTGGACAGGTGGTCCACACCTGGCCAGTGGACCCAGCCCAGTTCTTCCAAACCGTGGTGCAGCACGTGAACGAAGGCTTTTACAGCGATCCGGGCAATGGCGGCAATCGAGACGCCGCGGCCTGGCGGATGATCGGCTATGTGCCCGGCGGCCGGGAGGGCGCGCGCTGATGACAACCTATGACGTGATTATTATTGGCGCGGGGGCCGGGGGCGGCGTGGCGGCCGGGGTGCTGGCGGAGGCCGGCAAGCGCGTGCTGCTGCTGGAACGCGGCGGGCACCTGCCCATCCCCACGGCGCCGCTCGATCACCTGCGCAACCAGCGCTTCTCGCCCTATGGCCATAATGCCGGGCCGGAAATTGACGGCAATCCGCGCGTGACGGTGGACCTGGAAGGCCAGGTAGCGGTCATCCG
>JAYTFQ010000655.1:0-5758 GCA_043734225.1 Anaerolineales bacterium
TGCATCATCCCATTCGGCCAAAAGGTCCTTGTTTTCCCGGGTTACATCGAAACGTCCACGCCGCCCGGCTGGGCAGTTACAATGCTTCTTAGTTGAGCCGCGCCAGCTCTTCCAACAACCGTTCACGTCCTTGTCGCACCGCCTCGGCATCCGCTGCCCCGGGCGTGCGCGCCAGGTAATCATTGAAGAACCTGGCCGCGCGCCGCAGCGCCCCGGCGCGATAGTGCAGCACACCCAGATCGCGGATGTATTCGGTTATATCCGGCTGCAGCTCGCTCAATCGCTCCACAATAGCGATAGATTTGGGCCAATCCTCCACCGACACGTAGAAACCACGCAAATTATTGAGCATGCGCGCCACGATCTCGCGGGGGGGCATGGGGCGCAGCCAGTCTGGATCAAAGCCCACCTGATTCCCCAGGGCGCCCTGCACCAGCTTTGAGCAGTCGGCCACGGTCAGCAGCCGGCCGCCATTGAACGGGTCGAGATAAGCCAGGCCATCCGCTCCCAGCACGCTGACGATGAAATGACCGGGCAAGCCGATCCCAAAGGCTGCCAGGCCCAATTGCTCGGCCAGATGCAGATAGACGACCGACAGGCTGATGGGCAGGCCCAACCGTCGTTCCAGCACCTGATTTAAATATGAATTGCGCGGGTCGGTGTAATCCTCGCGATTGCCGCGGAAGCCGGCGGTTTCAAACAGAAAGCGGGCCAGCGCGGCCCCTTGCGCCTCGGCCGTCGCGCCGGCGCTCACTTGCGTCCGCGCCTGAGCCGCCAGGGTGTCCAGCCGCGCCAGACATTCGGACGGCCGCAGCTCCGGATAGGCACATTCGCGCGCGATTAGCAGTCCAACGCAAACGGGGGACATATCGTCCCCCGCGCGTCGCACTTCCTCCGCGAACGTGCTGTCGTCCAGCTCGGTCACGGCGTGGCGGAGGGCCGCGGCGTGCCGGTGAGGGCGGCGGTGGCGCTGCTGCCGGCCGGCGCCTTGCTGGTGACGGTGGGTATGGCGGTGGCGATGTTCACCCGGATTTGCAGGCTCTGGCCAATCTGGATGCTCAGCGGATCCTTGATATTGTTGGTCTTGGCGATGTCATCGCCGGTGCTGTTGAATTTGGCCGCAATCGTGTCCAGGGTGTCACCGCACTGCACAATGTAGGTGAGCTTGGCGCCGCGCGGCAGGCCAGTGGGCAGCGACGTGGCGGTGGGCAGCTTGGTATCCGGCCCTGGAATCAGTAGTTTTTGGCCCAGAGCCAGCACCCCGGCGTCCGCGATATTGTTCACAGCCATGATCGTGCACACGTTGGCGCCGAACTTGGTGGCAATGCTGAACAGGTTGTCACCTGCTTCCACCGTGTAGATAGTCTGGGTGGGGGTTGGCGACGGGCCGGGGCTGGGCGTAATGGTAGCCGTCTCAGCCTCGGTGGGCGTCTGGGTGGGCACGGTGGGAGTGGACGTAATGCTGGCCGTGACGGAGGCGGTGGGGGTGGGCGTCTTCAAAACACCCAGGCCCGGCCCGTTCGACATGGCAGCCACAATCAGCACCACGATCCCAATCAAAATCAGGCCGGCGATGGCCATTAGGATCGCGGGGACCATCCTGGCCCGCCGGCGATTAATGAGCGCCTGGACTTCTTTCTTCATGAGAGGAGGTAATTAGCCGCTAAGGCCGTGCTCGATACCGTTCCAAAGACCATTTCAAAGGCGTTCATGGTGTTCTCCGTTGTCCAATCGCGCTTGGGGCGTGATTCTACCACACCGGTTCGGGGGCCGGTTTCAGCGCCCTGGCCGCTAAGCCGGCAGTTGACAGGCATGTTATCATGATGTTTCTAACGTGTTTCAAACTCTGGCCCAGGACTGGCTGGCTATTTAGCCCCCGCCGGAACCGTGCTTCAATCATCGGGATGATTTCGTCGATTATCACCCTAAGGGGATCCGGCTCATGACCCAAGCCTTCGCCG
Organism: Anaerolineales bacterium; assembly: GCA_043734225.1. GTDB lineage: Bacteria > Chloroflexota > Anaerolineae > Anaerolineales > UBA6663 > JAYTFQ01. The sequence continues at coordinate 1,962 of JAYTFQ010000655.1, forward strand.
CATCGTCCCGCCGCCTGCGCCGGCCGGGCGCGTTTCTGCTGACCCTGATCCTGGCCCTGGGGCTGGCCGGGCCGGTAGCCGCTGTTCCGGCAGCCACCGCCGGCGCGGCCGCCTCGCTGCCCAGCAGCCTGCCTTACCCCATTATGTTTGTCACCCAGGTGCCGATTGCCATAGACTTCACCACCATCGGCTCGACCTTTGGCAATCAGCAGGCCACGCTTGACTCGGCTGGGCGCGGCGGCGATTTGTACATCCGCTACCCAGACGGCACGCTGAAAAACCTGACCGCCGCGGGCGGTTTTGGCGCCACCGGCCTGCTGACCGGCACCAAGGCCATTGATGTGCGCGACCCGTCTGTCTACTGGGACGGCGCCAAGGCCGTCTTCAGCATGGTGGTTGGCGCGCCAAATGACGCGGCTTATACACAGCAAGACTACTTTTGGCAATTGTACGAAATCACCGGCCTGGGCGTGAGCGACACGCCGGTGATCACCAAGGTGCCGCACCAGCCGGCCAATTTCAACAATATCAGCCCAACCTATGCCTCGGATGGCCGCATCATCTTCACCTCCGACCGCCCGCGCAACGGCGCCTTGCAGCTTTACCCGCAGCGCGACGAGTACGAGTTGGCACCGACCGTCACGGGCGTCTGGAGCCTGGACCCGGACACCGGCGACCTGCGGCTGCTCAACCAGGCGCCATCCGGCGACTTCAACCCTATCGTCGATTCGTATGGCCGGGTGATTTTCACCCAGTGGGACCACCTGCAGCGCGACCAGGAGGCCGACGACGATGCTGGCGCCTTTACGCCCGGCCAGAATTGTTATGCCGGGGGCACACCCAACAGCCTCCCGTATGGGACCTTCAATTACACCGATGAATCAGCCAACGCGACAGCGGTTCTAACCGACCGAACCGAGGTCTTCCCCGAGCCGCGTGGTTGCCGCCAGGATTTGCTGGCGGGCACCAATCTGGTTGGGCACACCTTCAACCAGTTCTTCCCGTGGAGCTTAAACCAGGACGGTACCAGCGTCGAGACCCTCAATCACATCGGCCGGCACGAACTGTCAGGATACATACCGGCCAGCATCACTGGTGACCCCAACCTTTACGACTTTTACAACCCGGCGCTGCGTTTCAACCACAATGCCATCGCCAACATGCTGCAGATCAAGGAAGACCCGCTGCACCCCGGCACCTATTACGGCGTGGACGCGCCTGAGTTCACCAGCCACGGCTCTGGCTCGGTCATCAGTCTGACCGCCCCGCCCGGCCTGAGCGCCGACCACATTGCCGTCAGCTACGTCACTACCCGCTCCGGCGCTACCGGCCACTATCGCGAGGCGCTGCCACTGTCTGACGGAACGCTCATCGCCGTCCACACGGTCCAGACCGACACGGCCAGCGGCTCCGGCTTCGACTCTAACTATGACTTCCGCCTGCAAGTTTTAACCAAGGGCGGGAATGGTTTTTGGTCGGCCGGCGCGCCATTGACGGGCGGGATTTCCAAAACATTCAGCTACTACGACCCGGCGTTTTATCCCACGGCGCTACTCCATTATTCCGGGCCGATGTGGGAGCTGAACCCGGTGGAGGTTCGCCCGCGCACCATTCCGCCGCAAAACATGTCGAGCGTGGCCGCGCCGGAGCAGCAAATGTTTGGCCAGGCCAATGTCACCTTAGGCGATTTGGTGGCTTATATGCGCCAGAACAACCTGGCTCTGATCGTCAGCCGCAACGTCACCACCCGTGACGACGCCGATCACCAGCAGCCGTTCAATCTGCACGTCTTTGGGGCCAGCACCGTCACCACCGGCACCACCGGCACCATCTATGACGTGGCCGCGCTGCAATTGTTCCAGGCCGACCAGATACGCGGATTGACCGGTGGTTACAATAACTTCATCCCGCGCGACGGCCGGCGCGTGCTGGCCGAGCCGATGCACGACCCGGCCGCCATACTCGCCAACGCGCCCAACGCCGGGCCCAACTTCAGCGTCCAGGTGGCGCCCGATGGTTCGGTGGCGGCCTTCGTGCCGGCCAACCGCGCCCTCACCTGGCAATTGGTCAGCGCCACGGGGGAGCCGGTGGTGCGCGAGCGCTACTGGGTGACCTTTCAGCCGGGCGAAGTGCGCATGTGCACCTCCTGCCATGGGCTTAACGACTATGACCAGGCGCACCAACTCGCGCCCACCAACCCGCCGCAGGCCTTGCTGCTCCTGCTCCAGCACTACCAGCTGCTGGGCACCTTCACGCAGCATTTGTATCTGCCTTCAATGGCGCATTGAACGCTGGCCGGCGCCTCGGCGCGTTAGCCTTATTTGTGGCCGGGCTGGCCTGCTCCAGCGGTCTGGCGGCCGCGCCGTCTGCCAGCGCGCCAATCGCGGCGGCTACCGGCGCGCCGATCACAGCCGGCGCCGCCACGCCGGCTGCGCCGCCCTCCAGCGCCGCCCCCGCTCAGCCGGCCGCCCCGCCCTCGATTGCCGGCTGTCAGATCTTTCCCACCGACAACGTCTGGAATGCGCGGATCGACACGCTGCCGCTCGACAGCCGTTCGCTGACCTACACCACCTCGATTGGGCTCGGCGCGCACATGCACGCCGACTTCGGTTCTGGCATTTGGCCACCAAACACCGGCGGCCCCATCGGCATCCCGTTCATGGTGGTGCCCTACGGGCAGGCCAAAGTGGCCCTGAGCTTCTTGTGGGCCGATCAGAGCGAGCCAGGCCCCTACCCCATCCCGGCCAATCCGCCCGTCGAGTTTGGCTCGGACCATCATGTGCTTGTGCTGGAGCAAGTCTCGTGCATCCTCTACGAGCTGTATGCCGCGCACGCGAACGGCGACGGGTCCTGGTTTGCCGACAGCGGCGCCGTCTACAACTTGGGCTCGGATGTGCTCCGGCCCGCGACATGGACCTCGGCCGATGCCGCCGGCTTGCCCATCCTGCCCGGCCTGGTGCGCTATGACGAGGTGGCCTCCGGCGCCATTACCCATGCGATCCGTTTTACAGCCCAGCCAACACAGGACACATTCGTCTGGCCGGCCCGCCATCAGGCCGGCGACCCGTGCGCGGACCTGCCGCCGATGGGCGAGCGTTTTCGGCTCAAAGCCAATTTCAATATCAGCGGTTTCAATCCTCTAGTACAAGTCATCCTGCGCGCCCTGAAGACCTACGGCATGATCCTGGCCGACAACGGCTCGCCCTGGTATATCTCCGGCGCGCCCGACGAGCGCTGGGACAATGACATCCTGCAACAACTGGGCAGCGTGCCGGGGTCGGCATTTGAGGCGGTGGACGAGTCGTCGCTCATGAGTAACCCCAACTCCGGCCGGGCCGGCCCGCCCATCATTTACAGCCACTTCATGTTCCTGCCGGTCGTCGATTAAGCTTGTACCGCCAACGGATACTCGGCGCGAATAGCGCGCCGAGTATCCGTTGGCGGTTTTTTTTGGCTATCGGCCTTTCCGATGCGCGCTAGCGCTGATTGCCGCTTGGTCCAGCGCCGGCGAGTGCTAGACTGTGTCCATGACCTCTGACAACCGCGACCTCGTCAAACAGCAATTCGCCGCGCACGCCGAGCAGTACGTCAACAGTGTGCATCACGCCACCGGCGAAAGCCTGGACCGCCTGCTGGAGTTGGCCGATCCCCAGTCAGGCTGGCGCGCGTTGGATATCGCCACCGGCGGCGGGCACACCGCGCTGGCCGTGGCGCCGCGCGTGCGCGAGGTGGTGGCCACGGACCTGACGCCCGAGATGCTGGCCGCCGCTGAGCGCTTCATCCGCGGCAAAGGCGTG
>JAYTFQ010000656.1:0-3755 GCA_043734225.1 Anaerolineales bacterium
GTTTGGGAGTGTGGGAGTATGGACGTGACTTCTCCCATACTCCCACACTCCCAAACGCCCATACTCATTGCCGACCACCTCTCCCACGCCTACTCCGGCCCCACCGGCGGCGTGCTGGCTCTGGAGGATGTCAGCTTCGAGATCGGGGCGCGGCAGTTTGTGTGCATCGTCGGTCCGTCTGGCGGGGGCAAGAGTACCTTGCTGCGACTGCTGGCCGGCTTACTTCTGCCCACTCAGGGTCAGGTGCTGTTCGAGGGCGAGCCGCTCACTCATCCGCGGCGCCGGCTGGGGCTGGTCTTTCAGAAGGCCAACTTGATGCCCTGGCGCACGGTGCTGGCCAATATCATGCTGCCGCTGGAGCTGCAGCACGTGCCCGCGGATAAGGCCCGCGCTCAGGCTCAGGAGCTGATCGAGCTGGTCGGCCTGGCCGGTTTCGAGCAGACGCTGCCGCGCTCTCTCTCCGGTGGCATGGAGCAGCGCGTGGCCATTGCCCGCGCCTTGATGCACAACCCGGAAGTGCTGCTGCTGGACGAGCCGTTTGGCGCGCTCGATGCCCTCACCCGCGAGCGTATGGGCGCCGAGCTGCTGCGCATTTGGGAAGCGCGCAAAAAGACGGTAGTGATGGTCACCCACTCTATCCCGGATGCCGTGCTGCTGGCCGACCGTGTGCTGGTGCTCACCGCCCGTCCCGGCCGCCTGTGCCTGGCGCTGGACGTGCCCCTGCCGCGCCCGCGCGACGTGAGCATGGAGTACAGCCCGGCCTTCGGCGAACTGGCCGGGCAGATCCGGGCAGCGATCGGCGGCTAAAAGGCGCTGTTCCACAGCCGTCTTCAGTGTGGGGCCGCCTTTTTGTTGTCTGTATCGCAAATTGAGACTCTACCGTACGGCTGGAGTGGATGCCGTCTGCGGGGCTGGTGTAGACCTGACCTAAATTCATGAACAGAACTCTTTCGTTGGTCGACTCCACACTATGAATCCCTCAGCATCGTACGCTCCAACAAGAACGTGATCGGAATGCGCTGCTAACAGACTCAAAGCGGGGCCAGATAACTCTTCGCCATGAGTGATATTTGAACCAGTTTCCGTAGAAGTCAGCGCCGCCACAAACGGATAGTTTCCTGCGTTCATCACCATTTTTTCCAAGCTTGGCCCGTCTGCTATATGTCGATTAGCGAAATAGTAGACAGTCGATTCGGTTGTGAAATAGGGCGACTGATTTTTGATAAGGTTGGCATCGCCCTGGCGTAGAAACGTCTCAAAAATGACGTGGTTCTCGTCAGTTGACCCTAGAAAGGCTACAATGCAGGCCACAATCCTCGCGCGAACTTGGTCGATGATCGATACGCCTGTCCTTAGTGAGACGCTCTTGGCAAACTCATGTAACAGGGCTGTGTCAACGGTAGAAGGGGCAATCGTGGCGACGCTACTTTCCGATAGCGGTAGAGCAAGTAGATAATCTCCTAACGCATTCCCATCAGAAAGTTGGCCGCGAATGTAATCAATCGCCTCGCGACCGAGATCTATTTTCTGCAGCATACAAACCTCCACCCCGCTTACTCTGTCTGTGTCATAACGCTATCGCAACACATCCGGTATTACGTCGTTATAGAGCGTCCATTCGTGAGTTGGTCCTTTGTGCTCTACGGTCCAACCCAGTGGCGCCGATGCCATTCAGTTAGAATGGGGCGGAACCCAATGTAATTGGGTAAAGTTGATTGCCGCGCTGAAATGCTCCAAAACCAGTAGGGCGGTCCCACCTCCTTCGAGGAGACGCCCTTCGACACATCGTATTCCCGGTTTGCTTTCAGCGGTATTCTGTGAGTCGTCGTCCACTCGCCTAAATTGCCGAGCATATCCCAAACACCATATGGGCTTACGCCCCCTGGGTAAGCATCCACAACGGTCGTCCTAATGTGATGACTCTGCGAATACTGAGGCCGATGTTCATAATCAAAATTGCCGTTGGCTGGATCCCAATTATTTCCCCAAGGATATAGCCTGCCATCCGCGCCACGAGCAGCTTTCTCCCATTCGACTGCTGTTGGCAGACGGCCACCTAACCAGTGGCCTATAGCATCTGCCTTCTCCCATGTATTTTCCTCTGGCATCGTTGCCAATTCGTTTGAAGAATATCTGGAGCGATCGTATCTACTCAGCCCTTGCGGCATGAGAAGTGCTATATTCGGCATTCATGTTGAGCCGCGAAGAAATCCTGGCGATCTATGAAGCCGGCCCGGAGGCAGTCGTGGCTCTGGTGGAAACGCTGTTGTCCACACAGGCCGAGTTGCGCCAACAGGTCCAGATGTTGACGACGCGCGTGCAAGAACTGGAAACCCGCTTGAATAAAGACAGCCATAATAGCCATAAGCCGCCGTCCAGCGATGGACCGGCCAAGTTGCCACGGCGGCGCAGCCGGCGCAAGCGCAGCGGCAAAGCCTCGGGCGGACAAGTGGGCCATCCCGGGGCCACTTTGGTGCAAGTGGAACAGCCCGACACGATCGTGGCGCATGGCGCGACGGCGTGCGGGCAGTGCGGTGCGCGCCTGGACACAGCCCCGGTGGTGGCACGAGAACGGCGGCAGGTGATGGACTTGCCGGCCATACAGCCCAAAGTGAGCGAGCATCAAGTGCTGCACCAGCGGTGTCCGCAGTGCCAGAGCGTAACCAGCGGCCAATTTCCGACGGACGTGACCCAGCCGATGCAATACGGGCCGGGGGTCAAGGCGCTGGCAGTGTACCTGCAAGAATATCAGCATATTCCTTTTGAGCGCACCCAGGAATTCTTCCGGGATGTGTTCAACCTGCCCTTGTCGGAAGGCACCTTGGCCAGTGTGCGCGAAACCTGCGCCGCGCGGCTGGAACCAGTGGAAACAGCCATCAAACAGGCCCTGATCCAGGCGCCGGTCGCGAATTTCGATGAGACCGGCTTGCGCATCGAAGGCCAGACCCACTGGCTGCATGCCGCCGGCACCCCCGACTTGACCTACTACGCGGTGCATGCCCAGCGCGGCCAAATCGCCATGGGCGCCATTGGTATTCTGCCCGCCTTCCGGGGCACGGCGGTGCACGATGCCCTGGGTGCGTACTTCCGCTATGACTGCCAGCACGGCCTGTGCAATGCACATCTGTTGCGCGACCTGACCGCCGTCAGCGAAACCACCCGCCAGCGCTGGCCGCAGCGCCTGATCGAGTTGCTGTTGAAGATCAAACTAACCGTCGAGCGTGCCCAGGACAATGGCCAAGCGCAACTACCTACGCGGCGCCTCAATGATTTCAACCAGCAATATCAACACCTGGTTCAACAGGGCTTGCATTCCAATCCGCCACCCAAACGCACCAGTCAGCGTGGCCGACCCGCTCAAGGTCCAATCCGCAGCATCTTGCTCCGACTGAAAAAACGTCCGTTGGCGGTGTTGGCCTTCATGCACGATTTCCGCGTCCCATTCGACAATAACTTGGCCGAACGTGACCTGCGTATGGCCAAGGTCCGCCAAAAAGTGGCGGGCTGCTTTCGCAGTTGGCGCGGCGCCGAAATCTTCTGCCGCATCCGGGGCTACATTTCCACCATGCGCAAGCAAGGCCATAACGTCCTGGCGGCCCTGTCCAGTGTTTTTGCCGGCCATCCCCGCATGCCGCGACTTACGGCTGAGTAGATACAAACATTTGATAAATGAGAACTGTGTGAATCTTCGTATATACGAGAACCCTTTATCTTGTCCGGCCCAGCGAATGCGGGTAAACTTGACGAAATCGGCA